>JAYTYH010000420.1:0-3205 GCA_043742485.1 Rhizobacter sp. | reverse complement strand
CGCGTTCACCCGTGCCGACCAGATCCAGTGGTCCGAAGGCAAGAACGACCTCGACTTCTTCGCGCCGATCGTGGCCGATGCGGAAGCCGGCTTCGGCGGAGTCCTCAACGCGTTCGAGCTGATGAAGTCGATGATCGATGCGGGTGCCGCCGGCGTCCACTTCGAAGACCAGCTCGCCTCGGTGAAGAAGTGCGGCCACATGGGCGGCAAGGTGCTGGTGCCGACCCGCGAAGCCAATGCCAAGCTGACGGCTGCGCGTCTCGCCGCCGACGTGATGGGCACTCCCACGCTCGTCATCGCCCGTACCGACGCCGAAGCCGCCGACCTCGTCACCAGCGACGTCGATGACAACGACAAGCCCTTCCTGACCGGCGAGCGCACGATCGAAGGCTTCTATCGCACCAAGCCCGGCCTCGACCAGGCGGTGTCGCGCGGCCTGGCCTATTCGGAATATGCCGACATGGTCTGGTGCGAGACCGGCAAGCCGGACCTGGCGTACGCCAAGGCTTTCGCCGAGGCCATCCACCGCAAGTTTCCGGGCAAGCTGCTGGCCTACAACTGTTCGCCCAGCTTCAACTGGAAGAAAAACCTCGACGACGCCACCATTGCCAAGTTCCAGCGCGAGCTCGGCGCCATGGGCTACAAGTTCCAGTTCATCACCCTGGCGGGCTTTCACAGCCTCAACTATTCGATGTTCAACCTGGCCCACGGTTACGCGCGTAACAGCATGACGGCCTTCGTCGAGCTGCAGGAGGCTGAGTTCGCCGCTGCCGAGAAGGGCTTCACCGCCGTCAAGCATCAGCGCGAGGTCGGTACGGGCTACTTCGACGCCGTGACCACGACGATCGAGCGCGACGCCTCGACCGCCGCCCTCAAGGGCTCGACGGAAGACGAGCAGTTCTTCGACCGCAAACACGCCTGACACCGCGGCCGGCGCGCCGGGCCCCTCTCTTGCTTGCCCGACGGCGACCCCGTCGGGCTTTTCGTTTTGCGGACGAGAAGTCGTCGAAGGGGTGGGATCAGGCATGGCTACCCCATATGCTCCACTCCGTCGTCGGCAGGCGCATCGCGCGTCATGACGTGGCTGCCACTGCCACCCGCCACCGAATGAGCTCCTACGATTTGACTCGACGCTTCCGGATACTCATCGCGCTGCTCGCCTGCGCAATCGCCCCCGCAGCGCTCGCATTCGGGCTCGACGACATCGCCGTCAAGGCCCGCAGCCTGGCCGCCAAACCTTACGTGGCGCCGGCCGCCAAGCTGCCGCCCGAGCTGCGCGAGCTCGACTACGACGGCTACCGCGACATCCGCTTTCGGCCCGAGAAGGCGCTGTGGCGCGCCGAGAAGCTGCCGTTCGAGCTGATGTTCTTCCACCAGGGCCGGGCGGTCTCCGAGCCGGTTCGCATCAACGTCGTCGAGCCGTCCGGGGAGCACGCCGTGGCCTTCGATCCGGCACTGTTCGACTACGGCAAGACCGGGATCGACCCGCGCAAGTTTCAGGGCCTGTCGTTTAACGGCTTTCGCGTCCACTACGCCGTCAACAATCCGCGCTACAAGGACGAGGTGCTCGTGTTCCAGGGCGCCAGCTATTTCCGGGCGCTGGGCAAGGGCCAGGGCTACGGGCTTTCGGCACGCGGCCTCGCTGTCGACACGGCGACGCCCGAGGGCGAAGAGTTCCCGCGCTTCGTCGAGTTCTGGATCGAGCGGCCGCACGTCAACGCGACCTCGCTCACGATCTACGCATTGCTCGATTCACGCCGCATTGCCGGCGCCTTTCGCTTCGTCCTGACGCCCGGCATCGAGACACAGATGCAGGTCACGGCGCGGCTGTTCCCGCGCGAGAAGATCGCCAAGCTCGGTGTCGCGGCGCTGACCAGCATGTATGCCTTCGGCGAGAACCAGCCCGGCCGCGATGACTTTCGCCCGGAAGTGCACGACTCGGACGGCCTCTCGATCCAGTCGAGCGAGGGTGAATGGGTCTGGCGGCCGCTCGTGAATCCCAAGCGCCTGCTCGTCACTTCGTTCTCGATGACCAACCCGCGCGGCTTCGGCCTGATGCAGCGCGACCGCGCATCGTCGAGCTACGAAGACCCGGAGGCGCAATACGAGCGGAGGCCGAGCGCCTGGATCGAGCCGATCGGCAACTGGGGCGCGGGCCGCGTCGAGCTGGTCCAGATCCCGACGCCCGACGAGACCAACGACAACATCGTCGCCTACTGGGTGCCGCAGAGCCCGGTCGGTCCCGAGCGCCCGATCGAGCTCGCCTACCGCATCCGCTGGCAGAGCGCGGGCACCGGACCGACCACGCAGGGCTGGGTCGCGCAAACGCGGCGGGGCAAGGGCTTTGTCAGGAAGGTGGATACCGACATCAACTACGTGGTGGACTTCGATGGGCCGACACTGCGCAGGATCGCTGCCGGCACCGAGATCGAACCGGTGGTGTGGACCGATGCCAACGCCGAGGTTCGCGAACGCAACCTGTTCAAGAATCCGGTCACCGGGGCCTGGCGCATGACCGTGCGTTTCAAGCGCCTCGACGCCGCCAAACCTGTCGAGCTTCGTGCCTACCTGAAGCGCCAGCAAGCCACCCTGACCGAAACATGGAGCTACATCCTTCCTGCAGAAGCCGACAAGCCATGAGCACGCCCGTATGTGCACATCCGCCCTTGGTTCGCGGTGCGATGACTGCCGAGGCCTGGGGCGGCGCGCCGTTGGGGCGCGCTGTGCGAGCGCTGTTCGGCCGTCGCGATCGGCCGCCCGGCCGGCGCGATCTTGGCGCGCGGCCGGTGATGCTTCGTCGGCTCGCCCTGCTGGCGCTGGTGCTGTTGGGCGCCTTCGTCGGCACGCATGCCATGGCCGAGGTGCTGCCCGAACGCGGCTCCGGCTGGGCCGAAAAAGGCCTGCTGATCCTGTTCGGTGTGCTGTTCGCCTGGATCTCGGCCGGCTTCTGGACCGGCGTGATGGGCGTCTGGGTGTTGATGCGCGGTCCGGGTCGCGGGCCGCTGATGCGCGGACTCGCGCAGGAGCCGGTGCGCCCGCTCGATCCCGCGGCGCGCACGGCGATCGTCATGCCCATCTGCAACGAGCACGTGCCGACCGTTTTCGGCGGCCTCGCTGCGACCGTCGACTCGCTCGTCGCGACTGGCGAGTCCGCCAACTTCGACGTCTACGTGCTCAGCGACTCGAGCGATCCCGACGCGCGCGC
>JAYTYH010000419.1:0-8023 GCA_043742485.1 Rhizobacter sp. | reverse complement strand
CCTCGTCGTCGAGCGACAGGGTGAGTTCGTCGTCCGGATCGGCCGCCGCGTCATGGAGCGGCCCGTCCTGCCAGCTCAAGTGCGGAACCGGTCCTGCTGGCGACCCTTCCTCGGCCAGTGCGGCCTCGGCGGTTCCGGAGCTGTTCAGCCGCCACCGCATCGCCCCGGTCGCGCACTACCCCGACCTGTTGCTCGAGACGCTGCGCTCGGTGGCGCCGGCGGCGACCAGCGACCCGACGGTCGTGGTGCTGACGCCCGGCATGTACAACAGCGCCTACTTCGAGCACGCGTTCCTGGCCCAGCAGATGGGCATCGAACTGGTCGAGGGCCAGGACCTCGTGGTCGAGGACAACTTCGTCTACATGCGAACGACGCAGGGGCCGAAGCGGGTCGACGTGATCTATCGCCGCGTCGACGACGACTTCCTCGACCCGCTCGTCTTTCGCAAGGACTCGACGCTCGGCTGCGAAGGCCTTCTCGATGCGTACCGGGCCGGCAACGTCACGCTTTCGAACGCGATCGGCACCGGCGTCGCCGACGACAAGTCGATCTATCCGTACGTGCCGAAGATGATCGAGTTCTATCTCGGCGAAAAGCCGATCCTGAACAACGTGCCGACCTACACGTGCCGCAACCCGGCCGAGCTCTCGTACGTGCTGGCGCATCTCTCCGAGCTCGTCGTCAAGGAAGTTCACGGCGCCGGCGGCTACGGCATGCTCGTCGGGCCCGCTGCGACCGCTGCCGAGATCGAGGCTTTCCGCGCCGTGCTGCTGTCCGATCCGGCGCGCTACATCGCCCAGCCGACGCTGGCGCTGTCGACCTGCCCGAACTTCGTCGAGAGCGGCATCGCACCGCGCCACATTGATCTGCGCCCGTTCGTGCTCTCGGGCAAGACCGTCCAGATGGTGCCCGGCGGCCTGACACGGGTGGCGTTGAAAGAAGGTTCGTTGGTCGTCAATTCGTCGCAGGGCGGCGGCACCAAAGACACCTGGATTCTCGAAGCGTGAGAGCGCACTGACATGCTTTCGAGAACTGCCGATCACCTGTTCTGGATGGCGCGCTACATGGAGCGGGCCGAGAACACGGCGCGGATGCTCGACGTCAACTACCAGATGTCGCTGCTGCCGCAGTCCGAAGAGGCGGCCGAGCGCGGTTGGCGCGGCCTGCTCAGCATCAGCGAGCTGACGGGCGACTTCAATGCGCGCTACGGCGCGGTCACGCCGAAGAGCGTCATGGACTACATGGTCAGCGACGCCAAGAACGGCTCGTCGATCCGAAGCTGCCTGATGGCGGCGCGCGAGAACGCCCGCGCCGTGCGCGGTACGCTGACCACCGAGGTCTGGGAAACGCAGAACCAGACCTGGCTCGAGTTCCAGCGCATGGTCGCGACCGACGCCTTCGAGAAGAGCCCTGGTGAAGCCTTCGAGTGGGTCAAGTTCCGCTCGCATCTGTCGCGCGGCGTCACCGTCGGCACCATGCTGCAGGACCAGGCCTTCCACTTCCTGCGAATCGGCAGCTTTCTCGAGCGGGCCGACAACACGGCGCGCCTGCTCGACGTCAAGTTCCATTCCGCCGGCAGCGAGATCTTCGGCCGCGGCGGCCTGCGGCAGTCGATTTCGTCCGGCGGCATGTCGCAGTCGATGGGCGGCACGACGCAGACGCTCGCACCTCTCGCCGAGGCCGCGCAGGTGGCCGCCGACAGCAACGGCAAGGACGTCGAATACGACTTCTATCACTGGTCGGCGGTGCTGCGATCGGTGTCGGGCTTCGAGGTCTACCGCAAGGTCTACCGCAACGTGATCCGGCCGGAGAAGGTGGCCGAGTTGCTGATCCTGCGCCAGGACATGCCGCGCTCGCTCGCGGCCTGCATGCACGAGGTGGTGTCGAACCTGCAGCGCGTCGCCAACGAGCGATCGAAAGACACCTTGCGTCTGGCCGGTCGGCTCGACGCCGACCTGCAATACGGTCGCATCGACGAGATCCTCGCGACCGGCCTGCATGCGTACCTCACTCAATTTCTCGAGCGCGTCAACGCGCTCGGCGCCGGCATCGGCCGCGACTTCCTCGTCCCCATTCCAAATGCTTAGCCGCCACGCTGCGCTGCTCCCCGAGCGGGCGCGTCCGGCCTTGGGGCGGCCCGGCGTCCGGCCGACCTAGAGGCAGATATGTCGATCCACGTCGCGCTCAACCACGTCACGCACTACCGCTACGACCGCCCGGTGCACCTCGGCCCGCAGGTCGTGCGGCTGCGACCGGCGCCGCATTCGCGGACGCGGATCATGAGCTATTCGATGAAGGTCGAGCCCACCAATCACTTCATCAACTGGCAGCAGGATCCGCAGGCCAACTACCTGGCCCGTCTCGTCTTCCCCGACGCCACCACCTTCTTTCGCGTCGAGGTCGATCTCGTCGCCGAGATGGCGGTCTACAACCCGTTCGACTTCTTCCTCGAACCGAGCGCCGAGAAGTTTCCGTTCGTCTACGAGCCCGAGCTGCTCGTCGAGCTGGCGCCCTACTTGCGCAAGAGCGAGGCGACGCCGAAGTTCGCGCAGTACCTGGCCAGCATCGACAAGAGCGAGCAGGCGACCAACGGCTTTCTCGTCGCTCTGAACCAGCGCCTGCAGAAAGACATCGCCTACCTGATCCGCATGGAGCACGGCGTGCAGACGCCGGAGACGACGCTGCTCAACGCCAGCGGCTCGTGCCGCGACAGCGGCTGGCTGCTGGTGCAACTGCTCCGCCACATGGGGCTGGCGGCGCGTTTCGTGTCGGGATACCTCATCCAGCTCAAGAGCGACGTCAAGTCGCTCGACGGCCCCAGCGGCACCGAGATCGACTTCACCGACCTGCACGCCTGGTGCGAGGTCTACCTGCCCGGCGCCGGCTGGATCGGCCTCGACCCGACCTCTGGCCTCTACGCGGGCGAGGGCCACATCCCGCTCGCCTGCTCGCCCGAGCCTTCGTCGGCGGCGCCGATCAGCGGCGTGCTCGACCCCTGCGAGACCACCTTCGAGCACCGCATGTCGGTGACGCGCATCTGGGAAGCGCCGCGCGTGACGCTGCCGTATAGCGACGCGCAATGGGGCGCTGTCGACGCGCTCGGCGCCCGCGTCGACGCCGATCTGCAGCGGCTCGACGTCCGCCTTACGCAAGGTGGCGAGCCGACCTTCGTCTCGGTCGACGACCGCGAGGGCGGCGAGTGGAACACCGAGGCGATGGGTCCGACCAAGCGGCTGCTCAGCGTCGACCTCATGGCGCGGCTGCAGAAGCAATACGGCGAAGGCGGCCTGCTTCATTTCGGTCAGGGCAAGTGGTATCCGGGCGAGCAGCTGCCACGCTGGTCGCTCAACCTGTTCTGGCGCAAGGACGGCCTGCCGATCTGGCGCGACAGTGCCCTCGTCGCCAGCGAGCACGACGACCACGGCGCCACGCCCGAGCGAGCGGCCGAGTTCCTGCGCCTGCTGGCCAAGCGCCTGCACCTCGACGCCGGCAACGTCTTCGGCGCTTTCGAAGACGCCTGGTACTGGCTCTGGCGCGAGAAGCGCCTGCCGAGCAACGTCGATCCGTTCGATTCGCGCCTCGCCGACGCGCAGGAAAAGCAGCGCATGAAGACGGTGTTCGAGCGCAAGCTGGACCAGCCGGTGGGCTACGTGTTGCCGGTCGCGAACGACGAGCGTCATCCCGGCCGCTGGCGATCGTCGCCCTGGTACCTGCGCGACGAGCGCTGCTTCCTGATCCCGGGCGATTCGCCGGTCGGCTTTCGCCTGCCGCTCGACTCGCTGCCGTGGACGCGCCCCGAAGACATGCCCTGGGTGCACGCTCCCGACCCGACCCAGGAGCTCGCACCGTTGTCTGCTGCTGCCGACCTCGACAGCGATGCCGGCAGCGGCGCCGCCTGGCACACGCACGACGAAGCCACCGCAACCGCCAGCGCGGCCGAGCACGAGACGCCGAGCGGCACGCACGATCCGTCGGGCGACGACACCGACGCGACGGCCGCAGCGCCGTCGAAGCTGGCCTTGCACCGGTCGGCCGGCTTCGTCGTTCGCACCGCGATCAGCGCCGAGCCGCGTCACGGCCGGCTCTACGTCTTCATGCCGCCGACCTCGGCGCTCGAGGACTATCTGGCGCTGGTCGCGGCCGTCGAGGCGACGGCGAAGCAGATGAATCTGCCGGTCGTCCTGGAAGGCTACGAGCCGCCGCGCGATCCGCGCCTGACGGTGCTGCGCGTCACGCCCGACCCCGGCGTCATCGAGGTCAACATCCATCCGGCGTCGAGCTGGAGCGAGCTCGTCGGCCAGACCACGCACCTATACGCGTCGGCCCGCGAGACGCGCCTGACGACCGAAAAGTTCATGCTCGACGGCCGCCACACCGGCACCGGCGGCGGCAACCACTTCGTGCTCGGCGGCGCCACGCCGAACGATTCGCCCTTCCTGCGCCGGCCCGACCTGCTCGCCAGCATGATCGGCTACTGGCACAACCACCCGGCACTGAGCTATCTGTTCTCCGGCATGTTCGTCGGGCCGACCAGCCAGGCGCCGCGCATCGACGAGGCCCGCAACGACTCGGTCTACGAGATCGAGATCGCCTTTGCGGAGCTGCAGCGCGTCGCCGAGAGCGAGGCTGGCAAGACGCCGCCCTGGCTCATCGACCGGCTGCTGCGCAACCTGCTGATCGACGTCACCGGCAACACGCATCGGGCCGAGTTCTGCATCGACAAGCTCTACTCGCCGGACGGCCCGACCGGCCGCCTCGGCCTGCTCGAGATGCGCGCCTTCGAGATGCCGCCGCATGCCCGCATGAGCCTGGCGCAGCAGCTGCTGATGCGGGCGCTGGTGGCGCGCTTCTGGGCCCAGCCGTACCGGCCCGAGAGGCTCGAGCGCTGGGGCACCGAGCTGCACGACCGCTTCATGCTGCCTTACTTCATCTGGGAAGACGTGCGCGACGTCATCGACGAGCTGCGCACCTTCGGCTACCCGTTCGAGATGGAGTGGTTCGCCGCCCACCGCGACTTCCGCTTCCCTCTCATCGGCGACTTCGCCGCGGCCGGCGTCGGCGTCGAACTGCGCATGGCACTCGAGCCGTGGCACGTGCTCGGCGAGGAGAGCGGCGCCGGCGGCACCGCGCGCTACGTCGACTCCACCGTCGAGCGCATCCAGATCCACGTCACCGGCCTCGTCGAAGGCCGCCATGTGCTGGCCTGCAACGGCCGCCGCTTGCCGCTGCAGCCGACCGGCGCCGTCGGCGAATACGTCGCCGCCGTGCGCTATCGCGCCTGGACGGCGCCGTCGTCGATGCACCCGACCATCCAGGCCCACGTGCCGCTGGTGTTCGACCTCGTCGACACCTGGATGAAGCGCTCGCTGGGCGGCTGCCAGTACCACGTCGCCCACCCCGGCGGCATCAACTACGTGACCTTCCCGGTCAACGCTCTCGAGGCCGAGGCGCGGCGCCTGGGGCGCTTCTTCCGCACCGGCCACACGCCGGGTCGCATGGAGCTGCCGGCCGAGCTGCCGAACCTCGACTTCCCGTACACGCTGGACCTGCGCCGCGCCGTCGCCCGCTCGTAGTCGTGCTCGACCAGCTGCTCGCCGGCTACCCGGCGCCCGACGATCGCTACGACGAGCTGCTCGCCCGCCCGGGCCAGCCGCGGCGCCACTGGGACGCCTTCACGCGCGCGCTCGCCGATCGCAGTGAACGCGAGGTCAGCGACACGCTCGAGCTCACCGAGCGGCAGATCCGCGAGCACGGCATCACCTACAACGTCTACGCCGACGCGGCAGGAGCGCATCGGCCGTGGCAGGTCGATCCGATTCCGTTGCTGCTGCCTGCCGACGAGTGGGACGCGATCGCCGCCGGCATCGAGCAGCGCGCCGATCTCCTCAACCGCGTCCTGGGCGATCTGTACGGCGAGCAGACGTTGATGAAAAGCGGTGCGATCCCGCCGCCGGTGATCTTCGGCCACCGCGGCTTTCTCGCTCCTGCCGAAGGGCTGAAGCCGGCCGGCGGCCGCCACCTCCTGCAATACGCCGCCGATCTCGCCCGCTCGCCCGACGGTCGCTGGTGGGTCGTCAGCGACCGCACGCAGGCACCTTCGGGCTCCGGCTACGCGCTCGAGAACCGGCTGCTCGTCTCGCGCGTGTTCCCGCAGATGTTCCGCGAGCTGCCGGTGCAGCACCTGGCCGCCTTCTTCGACGCCCTGCGGGCGGCGCTGCTGCACTGGGCGCCGCGAGGCGACGGCGCGCCGCACATCGTGCTGCTGACGCCGGGCCCGTACAACGAGACCTATTTCGAGCACGCGCTGCTGGCCCGCTATCTCGGCTTCGCGCTCGTCGAAGGCAGCGACCTCACGGTGCGCGACGACCGCGTCTGGCTGAAGACGATCGACGGCTTGCAGCGCGTCCACGCCATCGTTCGCCGCCAGGACGACGACTACTGCGACCCGCTCGAGCTGCGCTCCGATTCCGCGCTCGGCATCGCCGGCCTGACCGACTGCGCGCGCCGCGGCACCGTGCTGCTCGCCAACGCCCTAGGCTCTGGCGTGCTCGAGTCGGGCGCGCTGCTCGGCTACCTGCCCAAGCTGAGCCGGCAAATGCTTGGCGAAGAGCTCCTGCTGCCTTCGGTGGCGACGTGGTGGCTCGGCGAGCCGGCTGCCTTCGACGATGCTTGGCAGCACCCCGAGCGGCTCATCATCAAGCCGCTCGAGCGCTCGTCGAGCGAGCGGCCGATCGTCGTCGAGACCCTGTCGGCGGCCGAGCGCGTGGCGCTGCGTGCGCGCCTCGAGAAGCGGCCACAGCACTACGTCGCCCAGGAGTGGGTCCACGTCTCGCAGGCGCCGGTGCTCGCGAGCGGGCCGGGCGCCACCTTCGCGGCGCGCACGGTCGGCCTGCGCGTCTTCGCGGTGGCGACGCCGAGCGGGTGGCGCGTCATGCCCGGCGGCCTGACGCGGGTCGCCGGCGACGGCGATTCGCGCGTCATCGCCATGCAGCGCGGCGGCCGCTCCAAAGACACCTGGGTGCTTTCCGACCGCCCCGTCAACGCCGAGTTTTCTCTGCTGTCGACGACGGTCTCGGCCGATCAGCTGGTCGGCTCGAACGCGACGCTGCCCTCGCGTGCCGCCGAGAACCTGTTCTGGTTCGGCCGCTACGGCGAACGCTGCGATGCCACGGCGCGGTTGCTGCGCGTGGCGCTCGGCCACGTCGTCGAAGCCAGCGCCAGTCAGGTCGGCATGCCGCCGGCATGGGCGCTGGCCGAGAAACTGGGCGTGATGGAGAAGTCGCGCAATCCGGCGCGCGCCCTGCGCAAGGCCGCCACCCACAAGAACTGCGCCTTCCATCGCCGCCTGCAGCAGCTGTCGCAGGTCGCCTTCAACCTGCGCGACCGGATGTCGGCCGACCACTGGCGCACGCTCAACCGCCTCATCGGCGACCCGGCGCTGCAGCGCGAGCCTGCACTGCCGATGACGCTGGTCTGGCTCGACCGCGCCATCACCTCGCTGATGACGCTGTCGGGCTTCGTGCTCGACGGCATGACGCGCGGCATCGGCTGGCGCTTTGTCTCGATCGGCCGCCGCGTCGAGCGCCTGGCCACCTTGTGCGCGACGCTGCGTGTGGCCATCAACGAAGGCCGCAACCACGACCTCGACTGGCTGCTCGACCTTGCCGACTCGACCGTCACGTACCGCTCGCGCTACCTGGCCGCGCCCGAGTGGCTGCCGGTGCTCGACATGGTCGTGCGCGAAGAGGCCAACCCGCGCTCGCTGGCCTTCCAGGCCAAGGGCCTGGCCGACTTCATCGCCCGCCTCGAAGCCACGCACGGCCCGTTCGCGAGTGCCCGGCTGGCGCCGGCGCATGCGGCACTGCGGGCACTGACGCCGACCGACCTCCATCCCGAGAGCGAAGCCCTCGCCGCCGTGATCGACGCGCTTCAGCAGGCCGCCTACGCCGTCTCCGACGACACCTCGATGAAGTTCTTCTCGCACGCCATTCCACGCAGCATGCTGTCCCTGGCGGCATGACGC
>JAYTYH010000418.1:0-2838 GCA_043742485.1 Rhizobacter sp. | reverse complement strand
CCGCTCCGACGCGCACGACGAGATGCTCTTCATCGTCCAGCACCAGGTGAGCGAGCTGTGGATGAAGCTCCTGCTGCACGAGCTCGAGGCGGCCATCGCGGCGGTGTCGGGCGACCAGCTGCAGCGCGGCTTCAAGATGCTGGCGCGCGTCAGCAAGATCATGGAGCAGCTCGTGCACGCCTGGGACGTGCTTGCGACCATGACGCCGCCCGAGTACTCGGCGATCCGCCCTTACCTGGGCGCCAGCAGCGGCTTCCAGAGCGCGCAGTACCGCTGCATCGAGTTCATGCTCGGCAACAAGAACGCTGCGATGCTGAAGCCGCATGCGCACCGGCCCGATCTGCTCGCCCGCGTCGAGGCGGCGTGGCGCGCGCCATCGCTGTACGACGAGGCGCTGCGCCTGCTCGCACGGCGCGGCCTCACGGTGCCGGCCTCGCACACCGAGCGCGACTGGACGAAGCCCTACGAGTCGAGCGATGCGGTCGAGCAGGCCTGGCTCGTTGCCTACCGCGATCCGCAGGCGCACTGGGATCTGTATCAGCTCGGCGAGGAGCTCACCGACCTCGAGGACGCATTTCGCCTCTGGCGCTTCCGCCACGTGACCACGGTCGAACGCGTCATCGGCTTCAAACGCGGCACCGGCGGCACCTCGGGCGTCGGCTACCTGCGCAAGATGCTCGATGTGGTGCTGTTCCCCGAGATCTGGAAGCTGCGTACCGACCTCTGATCAGGGCGGCTCGAGCAGCAGCGCCTCGATTTGCCTCAGCAAGTCCGGATTGCACGCCGGCCGGCCGGACGCGAGCGACGCGAAGTTGTCAGCCGTCGTCTCCTCGGGATGAATGATCTAGCCGGTGTTGCCGCCGAGCCGGGTCAGGTAGTCCCGCAGCGCGCGCGGCGCGTGCCAGATCGGTTGGCCGTCGTGAAATAGCGGCATGGTTGGTGCGTTCGGGGCCGTCGCGCTCATCGGTGTCGACCGGCCAAACACGGGCGGCAACGGCACGCGCAGCGCCGCGACGCGCGTTCCGATCTTCACACTCATCTTGTATCGTCGACTTGCGTTCATCCGTTCGCGCCCCCGATGCATCGTCGATCTATCGCAACGCCAACCCGGAAGCCTTTCTTGAATCCAGCATCCGTCCCCGCCGACCGTCAGCAGATGCTGCTCGACATCCAGCGCAACTCGTTCGGCTATTTCATCCACGAAGTCAACCCGCTCAACAACTTGGTCGCCGACAAGACCGCGGCCGACTGGCCCGCCAGCATCGCGTCCGTCGGCATGGCGTTGACGGCCTACCCGATCGGTGTCGAGCGCGCCTTGATGACGCGAGATGACGCAGTGCGGCGCACGCTCACGACCCTGCGCTTCTTCATGGCCAGCGAGCAAGGAGAATCGCCCACCGCGACCGGCCACCGCGGCTTCTACTACCATTTCCTCGACATGCAGACTGGCCGTCGCGCCTGGCGCTGCGAGCTGTCGAGCATCGACACCACGCTGCTGATCGCCGGCGCGTTGACCGCCGCAGAGTATTTCGACGCCGACGACGCCGCCGAGCGCGAGTTGCGCGAACTCGCCGACGCGATGTACCGCCGCGTCGACTGGGGCTGGATGTGCAACGGCCGGCCGACCGTGTGCCACGGCTGGAAGCCCGAGGGCGGCTTTCTGCCTTGGCAATGGCACGGCTACGACGAGGCGATGATCCTGTACCTGCTGGGGCTGGGCTCGCCGACCTACCCGCTGCCTGACGGCGCCTGGGACGCCTGGTTGTCGAAGTGCGCGTGGCAGACCGTCGAAGGCATCGCGCATCTGCATGCCGGCCCGCTGTTCATCCACCAGATGTCGCACCTGTGGATCGACTTTCGCGGCCTCCGTGATGCGTTCATGCGCACGCACGACAGCGACTACTTCGAGAACAGCCGCCGGGCCGCGCAGGTGCAGCAGCGCTACGCGCTCCGCAATCCGCTGGCGCTCGCGATGTACGGCGAGTTCTGCTGGGGCGTGACCGCGAGCGACGGCCCCGGCACGACACGCCGCGGCCGGCGCGTCGGCGGGCGTCTCTACTACGACTACATCGCGCGCGGCGTGCCGGGTGGCCCGGACGACGGCACGCTCGCGCCGTGGGCAGTGGTCGCGTCGCTGCCGTTCGCACCTGAAATCGTGCTGCCGACGATCGAGCACTTCCGCCGACTGCGCCTGCACGTCGACAACCCCTACGGCTTCAAGGCCTCGTTCAACCCGAGCTACCCGAACGACCGCCACCACCCGATGTGCGGCTGGGTCTCGCAGCACCACTTCGGCATCAACGAGGGGCCGACGGTGGTGATGATCGAGAACCACCTGAGCGATCTGGTGTGGCGCCTGATGCGCGGCTGTGCACCGCTCGTCAGGGGCCTGAAGCGCGCCGGATTCGAGGGCGGCTGGCTCACCGCCCCCGGCTGACCGACCCGTGTTCGAGAGCCCACGAGTCGAGCGTCAGCCCAGGTTCACCGGCACGAAGATCGTGTCGCCGTCGCGCTGCACCAACAGCGCCACGCTTCTGGGCTTGCCCTGCAGCACCAGCTTGACGGTGTCGATCGACTGCACCGGCTTACCGTTGATCGCGAGCAGCACGTCGCCGGGCTGGATTCCGGCCTTCTCGGCCGGCCCGGCGACCTGCTCGATCACGAGGCCGTCGGCGATCTTCGACGCGCGGCGCTCGTCGCGTGTCAGCGGCCGCATGCTCAGACCGAGCTGACCCGGCTTGACCGCCGCATCGGCCTCGGCCAGCTGCGTGCCGTCCCCATCGCTGCCACCGAGCCGGGCCTGCACCTCGCGCGCCGCATGATCGCGCCAGACCTTCA
>JAYTYH010000417.1:0-4606 GCA_043742485.1 Rhizobacter sp. | reverse complement strand
GCCTTCGCCGAAGCCGAGGTGGCTCATCAACGCGGCGATGCCGAGACCGGCGGCGAGGCCGGCGATCGGGCCGAGCCACGAGCGCTTGGGCACGGCGGCGGGCGCGGCGGCCGTGGCCGGGGCGGCTTGCGGCGTGGCCGTGGCCGGGCGTGCCGGGATAGCCGCTGGCGCGACGCGCGGCGGCATGCTGCGCTGCATGCCGGCGAAGCCACCGCCACCGATGCGGCGGGCTTCGGCGGCATTCGGCAGCACGGCGGCTGCGACTAGAACGAGCGCGAGGGCGTAAGCGAGTGATTTCATTGCCGTCTCCTGGTGCGGGCCCTCCGTGAGGGCTGACGCGAAGCGATCATACGGGGCCGTGATGACCCCACGGATGTGCGGCCGTGTGGTGCCGATGCAAGGCGCCGGCACGATCTGCAAGCCGCGCGTTGACCCGATGCCGAGTCGAGGGCAGACTCGCAGCGCCGGGGCGCACGCACCATGCGCCTTTCGCGACGATGCACCGCATCGCCGCTCACACGAGGAGGCCGCCATGTGTCAAGCCAACCACCGCTCGGTCCCTGCTGTCGAGATCGTCGCCACCGCCGCCTGACCCGCGCCTCATCGCGGCCGGCATTCGCCGCGTTGCCACTCCGAATCAGAAGTCTCGAGACGCGCCACCGGCGCGATTGAGCGACGTTCACCTGCTGGCGCTTGATCGCGCCGGCCGCCCAACGCCTGTTCCGGATTCACATGATCAACTTCGATTTCGATCTCCTTCACGGCATCGGGCTCACGGCCGCTCTTTGCGACCGTGCCCATGCCATCGCCCTGACTCTCTACGGTCCCGACGACGCCTTTCAGCTCGAGAGAGTGAGCGCCGTGCATCGCGAAACCGTGCTCCTTCACGACGGCGAGCACGAGCGCGCCGCGCGCGTCCTGCCGCGCCTCGCCCGCAACCTGATCGAAGCGCGCGCGATGCTGGCCTGCGGCGACTGGGTGCTCGTCGCTACCGACGCCGACGGCGAGCGGCGCATCCACGAGCGCGTGCCGCCGTCGACCCACATCGCCCGCCGCGACGGCGACGGCAGCCGCCACCCGGTCGTCAGCAATGTCGATCGCGCGTTGCTCGTCATGGGCCTCGACGACGACTTCAACCTGCGCCGCCTGGAGCGCTATCTCGCGCTCGCGCACGCCAGCGGCGTGGCGCCGATCGTGGTGCTGACGAAGGCCGATATCGCCGCCGCCGATCCAGCGCGGCGCGACGAGCGCATCGAGGCGCTGCGACAGCGCGTCGCGGCGAGCATCGAGGTCATCGTCGTCGATGCCACCGACGCGGCCGCGGCAGCGTGCTTCGCGCACGTCGCCGGGCGCGGCCAGACGCTGGTCCTGCTCGGCTCGTCGGGCGCCGGCAAATCGACGCTGACCAACACCTTGATCGGTGCAGCGGTGCAAGACACCGGCGTCGTGCGCGCGCACGACAGCCGCGGCATGCACACGACGACGGTGCGCTCGCTGCATCTCCTGCCCGGCGGTGCCTGCGTCATCGACACACCGGGCCTGCGGACGTTGCGCCCCGATGTCGACGAGGCGACGCTCGCCGCCGGCTTCGACGATGTCGCGGCGCTGTCGTCGCGCTGCCGCTTTCGCGACTGTGCGCACAGCGACGAACCAGGCTGCGCGGTGCGCGCCGGCGTCGACCCGGATCGCCTCGGCAACTTCCAGAAGTTGCTGCGCGAGACCCGGCGCGACTCGATGACATGGCTGCAGCGGCGGCAGCAGCTCTCGGCGTGGAAGTCGCGCAGCAAGGAAACGCGCGAGCGGATGCGGACCAGGCGCAGCGCCGGCTGATCGCCGTGCCTAGGTCAGCGCGCCATCGTCAACCGGTCGCGCTGCGCCAGGGCCGGAAAGAGCCGCAACCACGCCGCCGCGACGACGAGCGTGCCGACGCCGCCGACCACGACCGAAGCCACCGGCCCGAGCCACGCTGCACTCACGCCCGACTCGAACTCGCCGAGCTGGTTGGAAGCGCCGATGAAGACCGAGTTGACGGCGCTGACGCGGCCGCGCATGTCGTCGGGCGTGTCGAGCTGAACCAGCGACTGGCGGATGACGACGCTGATCATGTCGGCCGCGCCGGAGATCGCGAGCACCGTCATCGAGAGCCAGAACGAGGTCGAGATGCCGAACACGATCGTCGCCACGCCGTAGACAGCGACTGCCGACAGCAGCACGTGGCCGGCACGGCGCGACACCGGCCAGCGCGTCAACGCCACCGAGACCGCGAAGGCGCCGGCGGCGGGCGCGGCGCGCAGCAGGCCGAGGCCCCAGGACCCCGTATGCAGCAGGTCACGCGCGAAGATCGGCAGCAGTGCCGTGGCGCCGCCGAGCAGCACCGCGAAGAGGTCGAGCGAGATGGCACCGAGAACGGCCGGCTTGTCGGCCACGAAGCGGATGCCGGCGAGCAGCGTCTCCAGCGAGATCGCCTTCCTGATGCGCGCCGCCCGCTCGTAACGCACGCCCGCCGCGAGGATGCCGGCGACGACGAAGAGGCCGGCGCAAAGCGCGTAGAAGACACCGGCGCCGGCGACGTAGACGAAACCGCCGAGGGCCGGGCCGGCGACGATGGCGCCCTGCGAGCCGGCCGAGCTGAAGGCCAGGCCACGCGGCAGCAAGGTGGCCGGCAGCACCATCGGCGTCAGCGCCTGCTGCGTCGGCATCTGGAAGGCGCGCACCGTGCCGACGGCGACCGACACCGCGAGCAGCGTCTCGCGGCCGATCGCATGCACCGAGGCGCCCCAGACGAGCAGCAGCGCGATCGCCGCCTGCGCCGCCATGGACAGCGTCACGATGCGGGCGCGGTCGAAGCGGTCGACGACCTGGCCGGCGACGAGCACGAGCGCCAGCGCCGGTGCGAATTGCAGCAGGCCGACAAGGCCGAGATCCCAGGCGCTGTGCGTGAGGTCGTACATCTGCCAGCCAAGTGCGACCAGCAGCATCTGGTTGGCGGTGGTGCCGAACAGGCGTGCGCTCCAGAGGCGCATGAAGGCGCGGTGCGCGAACAGCGCCGCCGCGCTCTGCTCGATCGGGGAGCGATCAGCGGCCCCGACGATCTCGGCACGCTCGTCGAGATCGGCCTGCTGCGATGTCGGCGGCAGCGCGGTCGCGGCGCTCGGACCCGCCGAAACAGTCCGACCGTGCGTTGTGCCTAGCGCTTCGGGCCGCTCGGCCGCGCGAGAGGCGCAGGCCGGCGATCGTCGCGACGCGGTGCCGGTGCGGCGCCCGTGCGGGCGCCGCCGTGGCCGCTGTGGCTCCGGTTCGCGCCACCACCACCGCCGCCCGAGCCGCCGCGACCGGAGTCGCCGCGGCCGTGGCCCGGACCGTCGCGCCGCGGCGGCCGTGCGCCACCGCGATTCGCGCCTTCGCCGATCACCATGCGGCCGAGCACGATCGGCTCGGGGCGCTCGTGCGCCGGCGGCTCGAAGCCGGGGATGATCTCTTTCGGGATCTCGTTCCTGGTCAGTCGTTCGACATCGCGCCGCAAGCCGTTCTCGTCGACGCACACCAGAGAGATCGCCTCGCCCCTGGTGCCGGCGCGGCCGGTGCGGCCGATGCGGTGAACATAGTCTTCCGGCACGTTCGGCATCTCGAAATTGACGACGTGCGGCAGCTGGTCGATGTCGATGCCGCGCGCCGCGATGTCGGTCGCCACGAGCACCTGCAACTGGCCCTTCTTGAAGTCGGCGAGCGCCTTGGTGCGTGCCGTCTGGCTCTTGTTGCCATGGATCGCCATGGCGCTGATGTCCTGCTTGAGCAGGTGCTCGACGAGGCGATTGGCGCCATGCTTCATGCGCGTGAAGACGAGCACCTGGTGCCAGTCGTTGCTCTTGATCAGGTGCGTGAGCAGGTCTTTCTTCATCTCGCGGCCGACCGGATGCACCTTCTGGGCGATGAGCTCGGCGGTCTGGTTGCGGCGCGCGACCTCGATCAGCACCGGCGCGTTCAGCAGGCGATCGGCGAGGGCCTTGATCTCGTCGCTGAAGGTGGCCGAGAAGAGCAGGCTCTGCTTCTTGGCAGGCAGTACCGCGAGCACCTTCTTGATGTCGTGGATGAAACCCATGTCGAGCATGCGGTCGGCTTCGTCGAGCACGAAGATCTCGACGTGCGAGAGGTCGAGCGTGCGCTGCTGATGATGGTCGAGCAGGCGGCCCGGCGTGGCGACGAGGATGTCGACGCCGCGGCGCAGCTTGTCGACCTGCGGTTGCATGCCGACGCCGCCGAACATCACCATGCTCGTCAGCTTGGCGTGTTTGCCGTAGGTGCGCACGCTCTCCTCGACCTGGGCCGCGAGCTCGCGTGTGGGAGTCAGGATGAGGCAGCGAATCGGCAGCCGACCTTTGGCGTCGCGCACGGCCGGCTTGTCCATGAGGCGCTGCAGCATCGGCAGCACGAAGCCGGCGGTCTTGCCGGTGCCGGTCTGGGCGCCGCCCATGACGTCGCCGCCGGACAGAACCGCCGGAATGGCCTGGGCCTGAATGGGGGTGGGAGTGGTGTAGCCCGCTTCGTGCACGGCACGCAGCAACGGCTCGGCGAGGCCGAGGGTATCGAAAGACATGAGGAGCTTTAT
>JAYTYH010000416.1:0-4068 GCA_043742485.1 Rhizobacter sp. | reverse complement strand
GTCGGTTCGCGTTGCGGCCCTCGTGGCGGCGGTCGACAAGGCCGGCTACGGCGCCAAGGATTTGGCCGACGACACCCGTGCGGATACGCCAAAACAGCGTCTGCCGTCTTGGTGGCCGATCGCTGCCAGCGCAGCGCTGACCATCCCACTCGTCGTGCCCATGTTCGCTGACCTGTTCGGCGCGCACTGGATGCTCGACGGCTGGCTGCAACTCGCACTCGCGACGCCGGTCCAGTTCTGGCTCGGCTGGCGCTTCTATCGTGCCGCCTACAAGGCCGTGCGCGCCGGCACCGGCAACATGGATCTGCTCGTGGCGCTCGGCACGTCTGCAGCCTACGGCCTCTCCCTCTATCTGCTCATCAGGCACGTCGGCCCCGGCATGCCGCACCTCTACTTCGAGGCATCGACGGCCGTCATCACGCTCGTGTTGCTCGGCAAGTGGCTCGAAGGTCGCGCCAAGCGGCAGACGACCGACGCGATCAGAGCGCTGAACGAACTGCGTCCGGCGACCGCTCGCGTGCGCCGTGACGGTCTGGAAGTGGAAGTGGCCGTCGAGCGGGTCGTCGTCGGCGACCTGGTGCTCGTTCGGCCCGGCGAACGCGTCGCGGTCGACGGCGAGGTGGTCGAGGGGCGCTCGCACGTCGACGAGTCGCTGATCACGGGCGAGAGCCTGCCGGTCGCGAAATCGGCCGGCGACAAGGTCACGGGCGGTGCCATCAACGCCGAAGGTGCCCTGACCGTGAAGACGCTGTCCATCGGCGCCGAGACGACCCTGGCCCGCATCATCCGCATGGTCGAGTCCGCGCAGGCCGGCAAGGCGCCGATCCAGCGCATCGTCGACCGCGTCAGCGCCGTGTTCGTGCCGGTCGTGCTCGCGATCGCGCTCGTGACGGTGATCGGCTGGGTCGCCGTCGGCGGCGGCTGGGAGCAGGCGGTGATCAACGCGGTGGCCGTCCTCGTCATTGCCTGCCCTTGCGCGCTGGGCCTGGCGACACCGACGGCGATCATGACCGGGACCGGGGTGGCCGCGCAGCACGGCATCCTCATCAAGGACGCCGAGGCGCTCGAAGTGGCTCATTCGGTGACGACCGTCGCCTTCGACAAGACAGGCACCTTGACCGAAGGCCGCCCTTCTCTCGTTGCAGTGCAGGCGGCGCCTGGCCATACCCGTGACGACGTGCTGCGCCTCTCGGCAGCACTCCAGATGTCGAGCGACCATCCCCTGGCGCACGCGGTGATGACGAGAGTCCGTGCCGACGGTCTGGCTGTTCCGCAATCGCATGACGCCCAGGCGCTCCCAGGGCGCGGTCTCGAGGCAACCGTCGAAGGCGAAGTCCTGTCGCTGGGCAGCAGCCGCCTGTTGCAGGAGCTGGATGCCGACACCGGTGAGTTGGGCCGCGAAGCCGAACGCCTGGAGGGCGAAGGCCGCACGATCTCCTGGCTGATGCGCAAGAACGGCGACAAGACCGAGCTGCTCGGTCTGCTCGCGTTCGGCGACACGATCAAGCCCGCGGCCCGGCGCGCCCTCGAGCGCCTGCACGAACTGGGTCTGCAGACGGTCATGCTCACCGGCGACAACTGGGGCAGTGCGCGAGCGGTGGCCAGGGAGCTAGGCATCGACGAGGTCCGCGCCGAAGTGCTTCCAGGCGACAAGGCCGCCGTGGTTCAGGAACTGCGCGCGGCCGGCAAGATCGTCGCCATGATCGGCGACGGCATCAACGACGCGCCGGCGCTCGCCGCAGCCGACGTCGGCATCGCGATGTCGACCGGTACCGACGTGGCGATGGCGGCCGCAGGCATCACGTTGATGCGAGGCGACCCCCGGCTCGTGGCCGATTCTCTCGATGTCTCGCGCCGCACCTACGCCAAGATCAAGCAGGGACTGTTCTGGGCATTCGCATACAACGTCCTCGGCATTCCACTGGCCGCTTTCGGCCTGCTGAGCCCCGTCATTGCGGGCGCGGCGATGGCGTTCAGCAGCGTCAGCGTCGTGAGCAACGCGCTGCTGTTGCGCCGTTGGCGTCCGTCGAGCGAAAGTGCTGCCGCGGCGCGAGGCGGGTCGGAAGAACCCCGACCCGCCATCGCCTGAGACCGAAGATGGAAACAACCATGAACATCGGTCAGGCGGCTGACCGCTCGGGCGTCTCGGCAAAGATGGTGCGCCACTACGAAAGTCTCGGCCTGCTGTCGCGCATCAGGCGAACCGACTCGGGATACCGCCAATACGCCGAGAAGGAAGTTCACACGCTGCGCTTCATCCGCCGCGCTCGCAATTTCGGCTTCGGCATGGCGGAGATCGCCGAGTTGCTCAAGCTTTGGCAAAACCGGCGCCGCGCCAGTGCCGATGTGAAACGGATCGCGCTCGCCCACGTCGCCGATCTCGATCGGCGCATGGAAGAGATGGCGGCGATGAAGCGCACATTGGAGCGACTTGCCGACTGCTGCCATGGCGACGAGCGCCCGGACTGTCCCATTCTCGACGAGCTCGCGGAATGACACCCCGAGTGATCGTCTTCGCGGTTCGTGCCAGGGGATGCTTTGCGCTTGCTGCCCCCGCCCCACTCAGCGGAAGTTCTGGCCCAGACTGCAATCGATCGCGGTCGCATGCTCGCTGCCGCGCGCCATGGCTGCCGCCGCAAGCTGACATATCGCCGCGCAATCTGTGTCGAGTGCGATGCATCTGGCCATCATCTTGACGTCGGCTTCGTTCAGGCAGGCCGTTGCGCATTCGTTGCATTCGATCGCGCAGTCGTTGCAGGCGAGGATGCATTCGCTATGGTGATGCTCGCTCATCATCTTTGTCTCCTCGCGTGAATAGGACGTGAGGCTGACTGCAGCCGCAAATGGCAGGTCCCGGGTGCGGCGCGAACTTGAGCAGCCGATCTACATGAAGGTCTCGATGTGGGTCACCACCAGTGCTCCGCCGGCTCTTTCTGCCTTGAACTTGACCTTGTCACCCGTCTTGACGGCGTCGAGCATCGTGGCGTCCTTCACCTGAAAAACCATGGTCATGCCGGGCATTCCCAAGCTCTTGATTTCGCCGTGCTTCAGGGTGATCTTCTTGGTTTCCATGTCGACCTTGCGAACTTCGCCTTCGGTCATATCGCCCACGGCGGTCGACGAGTTCTTCGCATCGGAGCTCGGCGGGGGTGCACTCGCAGTCCGTCCCAGCGCCCCAGGCGATGAGAAGGTGACGAAAGCGAGGACCGCAGCGGAAAGAAGGGATGAAGCGGTTTTCATGACCATCCTAAGCAAGAGTTGAGAGACGGGATCGAGTGATCGCGCTGGCGCGTCATTGCTCGTCGTTGGAGCGGCTTGCCTGTTTGCGTGCCGCGCCTTTGACTGCAGAAACCTTGACCATGCCCTTCATGCCGGCGTCGTAGTGGCCGGACTCGAGGCACGCGAAGTTGACGGTTCCCGCCTTGGTGAAGCGCCAGATGATTTCTCCGGTCTTCCCGGGCGCGACAGTGACGGCCTCCGCGTCGGCGTGCTCCATCTCAGGAAACTTCTTCATGAGCTCGTAATGCTCTTTGAGCTCGTGCTCGGTGCCGAGCACCATCTCGTGCCGGAGCTGCCCTTCGTTGTGGATGACGAAGTGAATCGTTTCGCCTTGCCGCACCGAGATGCTGGAAGGCGAAAAGCGCATCGCGTCGGACATTCCGACCTGGACCGTCCGGTCGACCCGGGCGGCGTTGCCCGGCTCGCCGATCGATCCGCCGTCATGATGGCGTTCGTGCGCCGTCGCATTTCCGCCTGGCTTCGCGGCGTGGTCCCCGTCGCCATGCGCGAAGGCGGCGCTGCCGATGGCTAGACAAGCGGCGATGCCGACGAAGGTTCTGATCGTTTTCATGTGGATCCTTGGTGTGGAAGCGGTCATTCGTGGCCAGCATGGCCGACCGGTTTGCGAATCTGCACCTCGACCTCCGGTAGCCCCTTGGGACGAGGGCTCGAGGGCATGGATTGGCCGCCCTCGGACAGGAAGCGCGCGGGCTCCGGCATCGCGCCGGTCCATTCGAAGGCGTTGGTGCCGGGCGGGTGCTTGAACCAGCCGGGGTCCTTGTAGTCGCC
>JAYTYH010000415.1:0-5918 GCA_043742485.1 Rhizobacter sp. | reverse complement strand
CGAAGACATCGAATCGGTGGTGGGCCACGAGTACTTCCACAACTGGACCGGCAACCGCATCACCTGCCGCGACTGGTTCCAGCTGAGCCTGAAGGAAGGGCTCACGGTCTTTCGCGATCAGGAATTCAGCATGGACATGATGGCGAGCCCGACGGCGCGCGCCGTTGCCCGCATCGAGAACGTGCGCAACCTTCGCCAGGTCCAGTTCGCCGAAGACGCCGGTCCGATGGCGCACCCCGTGCGGCCCGACAGCTACGTCGAGATCAACAACTTCTACACGCCGACGGTCTACGAGAAAGGCGCCGAAGTCGTGCGCATGATGCAGACGCTGGTCGGCCGCGCAGGCTTCGCGAAGGGCATGACGCTCTACTTCGCGCGCCACGACGGCCACGCCGTCACCTGCGACGACTTCGCCCAAGCCATCGCCGACGCCAACCCCGACAGCGCGCTGGCGCGCCTGCTGCCGCAGTTCAAGCGCTGGTACGCGCAGGCCGGCACGCCACGGCTGACCGCGCGCGGCCGCTACGACGCGCCTTCGCGCACCTACACGCTCGGCCTCGAGCAGTCGGCGCCGGCCGGCACCCCGGCCGCTCGCGGAGCGGAACCCTTCGTCATGCCGCTCGCGATCGGGCTCGTCGGCCGCGACGGCACGAAGCTGCCGATGCGACTCGAAGACGAGCCCGAGAGCGCTGCCGCCACCGAGCGCGTGCTCGTCCTCGACGAAACGCGCACTTTCTTCACCTTCGTGGCTGTCGAGCAGCCGCCGGTGCTGTCGCTGCTGCGCGGCTTCTCGGCGCCCGTGTGCCTCGTCGACGGCCTGAGCGACGCCGACCTGCTGGTGCTACTGCGCCACGACAGCGACGCCTTCAATCGCTGGGAAGCCGGCCAGCGCCTGGCCATGAACCGACTGCTCGCCGCCGTGCGCGCAGAGGGCGAGCCGGTCGCGCTCGATGCCGACTTCACCCAGGCCATGCGCGAGATCCTGCGCGAACCGTCGCTCGACGCTGCCTTCAAGGCGCTGGTGCTGACCCTGCCCGGCGAGTCGTACATCGGCGAACAGCTCGACAGTGTCGATCCGCAGCGCATCCATGCGGCGCGCGATGCGATGCGATGCGCGCTCGCGCACGAGTTGCGCGCCGACTGGGAATGGGCTTTCGACGCGCATCAGGTCAGCGGCGGCTACTCGCCCGATCCGGAGTCGGCGGGCCGACGCGGGCTCGCCAACCTGGCGCTGGCCATGCTCTGCCTCGACGCCTCGATCCGCGGTGATTCGGTCTGGCCCGGCCGGGCCTACCAGCGCTTCAAAGACGCGACGAACATGACCGACCGTCAGGGCGCGCTCGTTGCCCTACTCGGTGCCGGCTCCGATCTCGCCGCGCCTGCCCTCGAGCGCTTCCACGACCTGTTCGCAGGCGAACCGTTGGTCATCGACAAGTGGTTCGCGATGCAAGCGGTGGCGCCCGAACACGACGGCCGCGTCTTCGCGCGGGTCAAGGCGCTGCTCGGCCACCGCGACTTCAGCATTGCCAACCCGAACCGGGCACGCAGCCTGATCGCCTCCTTCTGCAACGCCAACCCGGCCGGCTTTCACCGCGCCGACGGCGCCGGCTACGCCTTCTGGGCCGACCGCGTGCTCGCGATCGACGCCGTCAACCCGCAGCTGGCTTCGCGCGTCGCGCGTGCGCTCGACCGCTGGACCCAACTCGCCGAGCCGTATCGCAGCGCCGCGCGCGAGGCGATCGCACGCGTCGAAGCGGCGCCCAAGCTGTCGAGCGACACACACGAGATCGTGTCGCGCTCCCTGGCGGCAGGTTGATCGCGATGGCCACGCAAGGTCGGCTCAAGAACGCGTTCTATGCGCAGTCGGGCGGCGTCACCGCGGTCATCAACGCGTCGGCGTGCGGCGTCATCGAAACGGCTCGCGCCCATCGCGACGCGATCGGCACCGTCTACGCGGGCCGCAACGGCATCATCGGCGCGCTCACCGAAGACCTCATCGACACCGGCGCGGAATCGGCAGTGGCGATCCGCCTGCTGCGCACGACGCCGGCCGGCGCCTTCGGCTCGTGTCGCTACAAGCTGAAGTCGCTCGAAGCCAACCGGCGCGAATACGAGCGCCTGATCGAGGTCTTCAAGGCGCACGACATCGCCTGGTTCTTCTACAACGGCGGCGGCGATTCGGCCGACACCTGCTTCAAGATCAGCCAGCTTTCACAGGCCATGGGCACGCCGCTGCAGGCCATCCACGTGCCGAAGACGATCGACAACGACCTGCCGATCACCGACTGCTGCCCTGGCTTCGGCTCGGTCGCCAAGTACGTGGCGGTCTCGGCGCTGGAAGCCTCGCTCGACGTGCGCTCGATGGCGCGCACCTCGACCAAGGTGTTCGTGCTCGAGGTCATGGGCCGCCACGCCGGCTGGATCGCGGCCGCCGGCGGCCTGATCGAGGCGCACGGCATCCCGGTCGTGATCCTTTTCCCGGAGATCGATTTCGACGAAGCCCGGTTCATCGGCAGGGTCGATGCGCTGGTCAGGCAGCACGGCTACTGCACGATCGTGGTCTCCGAGGGCGCGCATCGCGCCGACGGCAGCTTCCTCGCCGAGCAGGGCTCGCGCGATGCCTTCGGCCATGCCCAGCTCGGCGGTGCCGCGCCGGTGGTGGCGCAGATGGTCAAGGCCGCCCTCGGCCACAAGTTTCACTGGGCCACCGCCGACTACCTGCAGCGCTCGGCTCGGCACATCGCCTCGAAGACCGACGTCGAGCAGGCCTACGCGCTCGGCAAGCGTGCCGTCGAGCTCGCCCTCGAAGGCCGCAACGCGGTGATGCCGACGATCGAACGCACTTCCGACACGCCGTATGCATGGCGCATCGGCGTTGCCGATCTGGCGAGCGTCGCCAACGTCGAGAAGTTCATGCCGCGCGACTTCATCAGCGAAGACGGCTTCGGCATCACCGAGGCCTGCCGCCGATACCTCGAACCGTTGATCGCCGGCGAGGACTATCCCGACTACCAGGGCGGCCTGCCCGTGTACGCCAGCCTCGACAACGTAGCCGTGGCGCGCAAGCTGCCGCCATTCGAGATCGCGTGAGACGCCTCCGCTAGAATTCGCGTTTTCGCCCGGCATCTCCTGCCGGTGCGTCGCCGGCGTAGCTCAGTTGGTAGAGCAGCGCATTCGTAATGCGAAGGTCGGGAGTTCGACTCTTCTCGCCGGCACCATGAGGCTCCTATGACACCGTTGACCCCGCCGTCCGGTCGGGTATTTCACGGTCGATGTCGTGTCACGATGCTGGCGCTATGCTGCGGCGCAACATCGGAGGTCGGCCATGGAGCGCAGACAACAAATCGGCCGCTACTTGCGGCTCGAGCACGAGCTCATCGAGGCCTACACGTCGCAGTCTTGCGAGAGCGGGCTGATCGAACGCCTCACGGACGAGCTGGCCGCGACCCGGCACCAGATCCGCGACCTCCTGCGCGACGACGAGCAGTCGGGCGACTCGACGGTCCCGGGCGCGATTTCCGCCTGACCCGCACTGCGCCGCAGCGGCGCTGCCGGTGACGACGGCGCTTTTTCGCCGCTGCAACGTCTGGCTGCCGACGCCCGCGGGGGCGCTGCTCATCCTCGTCGTGCTGGTGTCGGCCATCGTGCTCTGGGGCCGCTGGATCGGCGGCCACCTGGCCGAGAGCGATCCGGCCAGTGGTCGGGCAGGCGCCGGCGCGCAACTGCTCGTCGTCGAAGGCTGGCTGTCGGAGTCCGAGCTCGCCGCCGCCGTCGCTGCCTTTCGCGGTGGCCGCTACCAGCGTGTCGTCGCTTCGGGCGGGCCCTTCGAGGACTGGCAGGAAGGCCGCACCTTTTCGAGCTACGCCGAGCGCGCCGCCGACTACCTTCGACGTCACGGCCTCGCCGAGGCCGGCGTCGTCGCCGTGCCGGCGCCGGCCTCGGCCCAGGACCGCAGCTACCTCAGCGCCGTCGTGGTCCGCGACTGGGCCGAGGCGGCGGGCCTGCGCGTCGATGCCATCGACGTCTTTTCCTCGGGCGCGCATGGTCGCCGCACCCGGATGGTCTACCGGATGGCGTTCGGCCCGGGCGTCGAGGTCGGCATCGTCGCAGCGCGGCCTTCGCAGTACGACCCCGGGCGCTGGTGGAAGACGAGCGCCGGCGCCAAGGCGGTGGTCGGCGAGGCGCTCAGCGTCGCCTGGACCCACTGCTGCTTCTGGCCAGCCGCGCGTGGCTCGTTCTCGGAACGCTGGGCCGTGCCGGAGCCCGGTCGCTGAGGATCGGTTCGGGCGGGCGGCGACGCCTGGAAAAAATTTCACCCCGTTTCCAGCCGCCGGCCGTGCAACCGGGGTCGCCACTTCCTGGAGATCGGTCATGCCGACCCGCCGCACCCTGCTCACCTTCGTCGCCGCCGCCACGCTCGCCGCCTCCGCCTCGCCACCGGCCTCGGCCACCGGCTCGACGGTCGACGTCCAGATCGTCGACCGGGCCCGCGGCGACACGCTGCAGACCTATCGCTCGCGCGGCGCCAGCTATGTCGCCGGCCGGCCGGGCGACCTCTACGCCGTTCGCCTGACCAACCGCTCGGGCGGCCGCGTCCTCGTCGTGCTGTCGGTCGACGGCGTCAATGCCGTCAGCGGCGAGACCGCTTCGGTCGGCCAGACCGGCTACGTGCTCGCGCCGTACCAATCGGCCGAGATCACCGGCTGGCGCAAGAGCTTCTCGGAAGCGGCGGCGTTCTACTTCACCGCCCTGCCCGACTCGTATGCAGCGCGCACCGACCGGCCCGACAACGTCGGCGTGATCGGCGCCGCGGTGTTTCGCGAACGCGTGCCTGAACCGGCCCTGGGCTGGTTCGATCGACAGCCGCCCGTGGCCCGCGAACGCGGCGACGAGAGCAGCCGGGCCGAACCCGAAAGGCGCGCGCAGGGCGCGGCCGACTCGGCACCGCCAGCCAGCAAGGCGGCGCCGGCATCGCCTGCGGTGCAGCAGGACCGCGACGCCTTCGCCAGGCAGGAGAAGAAGCTCGGCACCGGCCATGGCGAGCGCGAGTATTCGCCGACCGGCCAGACGGCGTTCGAGCGCGCCTCGACCCAGCCGGCCGAGGTCGTGCAGGTGCGGTACGACAGTTACGCCAACCTGCTCGCCGGCGGCGTCATCGCCAGGCCGCGGCCGGTGCCGCGCCAGCCCGACGCCTTTCCCGGGTTCGCCCCCGATCCCGGCTGATTCCAGCGGCCGTCGCGGGCGGGATAATGTCGGGTTCGATCCACGACACCCGCACAGGAAACCGCACGCGATGAAGCCGACTTTCACTCTCTCGTTCCGCCGCACGCTGCCCTTGATCGCCCTGCTCGGCGCTGCCGGCGTCGTGGCCCAGGCCTCGGCCGCCGACATCAAGCTCGGCGCCGCCGAAGCACTCTCCGGCCCGGCCGGCCAGTACGGCCAGTCGATCAGGAACGGCTTCGAACTCGCCGTCGCCGAGATCAACGCCGCGGGTGGCGTCAAGGGCAACAGGATCGTCCTGCAGATCGAAGACGAGCAAGGCAAGAAAGAGCAGGCCATCGACGTCTTCAAGAAGCTGATCTTCCAGGACAAGGTGCTGATGGTCTTCGGGCCGACGCTCTCCAACTCGGCCCAGGCAGCCGACCCGATCGCACAGGCGGCCAAGATCGTCGCCTTCGGCACTTCCAACACCGCCGAGGGCATCACCTCGATCGGCGACTACATCTTTCGCAACTCGGTCACCGAGGCCGACGTGCTGCCCGAGACGCTGCGGGTTGCCGCCAAGCACGCCAATGTGAAGAAGGTCGCGGTGTTCTACGGCAACGACGACGTCTTCACCAAGAGCGGCTACGACGCCTTCAAGAAGGCACTCGAGACGCTGAATATCCCAGTCACCACGACCGAGACATTCGCCAAGG
>JAYTYH010000414.1:0-1506 GCA_043742485.1 Rhizobacter sp. | reverse complement strand
TGTTGGGAATGAGCCGCTACGCCGCCAGCCCGTTCGTCATCGGCCACGACGTGATGGCCGACGCAATCGACGCCGGCGCCGTGCGGCGGGCGATCGCCTCGCTCGGTCCCGCCACGAGCGCCGCCACGATGGATCGCATCGTCAACGTCTTCGCCAAGGCCGAGGCAAGCCACGACGGCCAGGTGCGCGGCATGCGCCACACGATGCTCGACGATTCCGACATCAACTCGACGCGCCATGCCCGCGCCGCGGTCGGCGCGGTGGTCGCCTCGGTGGTCGGCCACGGCATGGTCTACGTCTCGGGCGGCGCCGAGCACCAGGGGCCGGCCGGAGGCGGCCCGATCGCGGCGATCGCGGCTTGCTGAGCGCGCGCGGGGATGCGAGGCGGGCCTTCAGCGCGCGGCCCGCTCGCGCGCGGCGTGCAGCGTATGCAGGGTGATCTTCCTCACCTCGGCCTTGCTCTGCTCGATGTGCGCCTTGAGCAGCAGCCGCGCCGCGTCGGCCTTCTTCTGCATCACGGCGCGCAGGATCCTCGCGTGCTCGACGTAGGTCGCTTCGATGCGATCGACGCGCGTAAAGTCGAGGCGGCGGACGATGCGGATGCGCTCGGTGACGTCCCAATGCACGCGCGCCATCTCGTCGTTGCCGGCCGCACGCACGAGTGTCGCGTGGAACTGCTCGTCGTGGCTGCCGATCGTGCGCGGGACGGTGCTGCGCTCGGCCGGAGGGACGAGCCAGACCGCTTTCAGCGCTTCCAGATCGGCAGGCGCGTCGGCGCGCGCGCACAGCCGTGCGACGCTTGCCAGCTCGAGTACGACGCGCAGGTCGTAGAGCTGCTCGAGCCGGCCGAAGTCGATCGGCAGCACGTGCCAGCCGAGCTTCGACTCGACGCCGAGAAGGCCTTCGTTGCGCAGGCGAAAAAGTGCCTCGCGAACCGGCGTCCGGCTCATGCCGAGGCGCACGCCGAGCTCGGCCTCCGAGAAGCGGTCGCCGGCGACGAGCTCGAAGTCGTGAATCTGCGCTTTCAGCGTGTCGTACACCTGCTCCGCCAGCTTGCCGGCGCGCCCGCCCGCAGCGCCGACGTCGGCGTTCACGACGTCAACACGCTGACGTGCGCGGCGACGACGCGCCAGCCTTCGTCGCAGCGCACCCAGGTCTGGCTCTGCCGGCCAAGGCCTGGCATGCCGGGCCGCGTGAACTCGGTCATGGCGGTCGCGAAGTCCCTGCCGAATGTCGTGATGACGGTGTTGGCGAGCGTGCGGGCCAGACCGCCCGTGGGCCGGGCTGCCCGGAAAGCCCGGATCTGCTCGATGCCGACGAGGTTCTCGCCGACCCCGTAGCGGACGGTCGACGGCGTCGGCCAGAAGAGCTCGTCGAGCACGTCGACCTTGTTGTGGACGAGTGCATCTTCGTAGCGTTCGAACACGGCCGTGATCTCTTGCAGCACGTCGGGAAGGTTGATGTTCGGTGTCATGCGGTATTCAAGTTCTCACAGAGGAGACAGCC
>JAYTYH010000413.1:0-1711 GCA_043742485.1 Rhizobacter sp. | reverse complement strand
CATCAGCAGGCCGCTCTGGCAGTAGCCGCATTGCGGCACCTGGTGTGCGACCCAGGCGCGCTGCACGGGATGCGGCCGCTCGGCGCTGCCGAGTGCTTCGATGGTGACGACGCGCTTGCCGGCCACTGCGGCGAGCGACGTCACGCACGAGCGCACCGCCTGGCCATCGACGTGCACGGTGCAGGCGCCGCAGGCAGCGACGCCGCAGCCGAACTTGGTGCCGGTCAGCCCGAGCAGGTCGCGCAGCGCCCAGAGCAGCGGCAGCGCCGGCTCGGCAAGGTCGGCGGGAAGCTGGCGCGCAGCGCCGTTGACGTGGATTTCCAAGCAGCGTTCTTTCGAGGCCGCCGATTGTGGCGGGAAGGCCGCAGCGACCGATGGGCGCCGAAGGTTCTCGGCCAGAATACAAGCCGCCGTCGAATTGCCGGCTCCACCGCCGCCCTGCCGGGCCTGTCGAGGTGTTGCGAATGAACCGATCGATCCTCGCCGCGGCCGCCGTTGCCGCCCTCACCTGCGGCACGGTCGCCCAGGCCCAGACCGCCGTCCTCTACGGCCTGATCGACGCCTCCGGCAGCCATGTGAAGCCGCTCGGCGGCGACGGTCGCTGGCAGCTCGACAACGGCAACCTCGCGCGCAGCTACCTCGGCTTTCGCGGCAGCGAAGATCTCGGCGGTGGCCTGCGTGCCGTCTACAAGCTCGAGTCGTATCTGCGCGTCGACACCGGCAGCGCCGGCCGCAGCGACGGCGATGCCTTCTTCGCGCGCGAAGCCAGTGTCGGCCTGTCCGGCGCCTTCGGCACCACCGTGCTCGGCCGCAACCCGTCGCCGCTGTGGCTGTCGACGGTCAACTTCAACCCGTTCGGCGAATCGATCGGTTTCTCGCCGAGCGTGCGCCAGTACTTCGGCGGCGCCGTGCTCGGTGACACCCGCTGGAACAACTCGATCTCGTACAACAACAACGCCAGCGACGCGCCGCTGCGCGTCAACGTCGCCGCCAACGCCAACGAGACCAACCCTGCTGCGAGCCGCGGCGGCCGCAACTTGGGCGGCAGCATCTCCTACATCACCGGCCCGTTCGCGGCCACGCTCGCCGGCGAGGTCGTGCGCAACAGCGGCCAGGCACTGCCGCCGGGGTTTGAGAGCCAGAACATCATCCAGGCCGGCGCCACCTACGACTTCAGCTTCGTGCGCGTCTACGGCCAGATCGGTCGCATCAAGACCGGCGCCACGCTCGATTCGCGCACGACGCTGTATCAGCTCGGCGCCGCGGTGCCCTTCGGCACCAGCCTGATCCTGGTCGGCTACGGCCATTCATACGCCAAGACCACGCTCTCTGGCATCACCAATCGCCAAGCCTCGATCGCCTACGACTACTTCCTGTCTAAGAACACCGACATGTACGTCGCCGCCCTCTACGAGCGGCAAAGCTTTGTCTCGTCGGGCAAATCGATCGCCACCGGCGTCCGGCTTCGCTTTTGAGCCGGCGGGAAGACGCGGTCCGCCCCGGTTCAGTCCAGCACGACCTCGGCGCGCACCACTCCGGCGCGGTCGGCGCGGGCGCTGAGCGCGAGACGCGTGCCTTGTGGCGCCCGCACCACCCATTCGCCGATGGCGCGGTCTGCCGTGACCTCGCGATGGGGCAAGAAGGCGTTGAGCGAGTTCTTCGGTGCGTGGCCCTCGAGCTGCGGCCCTTCCATGCGCGGCTTGCCGCTCAC
>JAYTYH010000412.1:0-3569 GCA_043742485.1 Rhizobacter sp. | reverse complement strand
GTGTCGCCGGCCTTGCCCGGCACGCTCACCGGCGCCATCTCCCAGTCGAAGGCGCCGCTCTCGTTGGCCTTCTTCGCGCGCTCGGTGGAGCTGATCGCGAAGCGGTCCATCGCCTCGCGCGTGAACTTGTACTTGTCGACGCATTCCTCGGCGAACACGCCCATGGCGCGGCCCTTCTCGTAGGCGTCTTCGAGACCGTCGACGGCCATGTGGTCGAGCAGCTGCGTGGCGCCGTAGCGGATGCCCTTGCGGACGAAGGTCAGGTGCGGCGCGTTGGTCATGCTCTCCATGCCGCCGGCGACGACGATCTCGGCGCTCTCGGCCTTCAGCATGTCGTGCCCGAACATCATGGCGCGCATGCCGGAGCCGCACATCTTCGAGAGCGTGACGGCGCCGGCCGACACCGGCAGGCCGGCGCCGATGGCCGCCTGGCGCGCCGGGGCCTGGCCCTGGCCGGCCATCAGGCAGTTGCCCATCAGGACCTCGTTCACGGCGTCGCCGGTGATGCCGGCGCGCTCCACCGCCGCCTTGATGGCGACCGCGCCGAGCTGGTGCGCGGCGACCGCGCTGAAGTCGCCGAGCATGCCGCCGATGGGCGTGCGGGCGGCGGAAACGATGACGATGGAATCACTCATGGGAATCTCCAGATGAACTCGTTGCGGCGCGTCGGCTTTCGAGGCGCATCCGTGCTTCGTAGGGGAAGACATCATGCACGTAGCCGGCCAGGATCTCCTCCTTGTAGCCTTGCCAGAAAGCGGCGTCGAGAAGGTCGGCATGGTGCGTCATGAAGACCTCGCGAACGCGCGGGTTGCCGAGCAGGAAAGGCGCGAAGGTCTCGGGGAACACGTCTTTCGGGCCGACCGGATACCAGACCTCGGCCGACATCTCCTCCTCCTCGTTTCTCGGCTCCGGCACCTTGCGGAAATTGCAGTCGGTGAGCGGCTCGATCTCGTCGTAGTCGTAGAACACGACCTTGCCGTGCCGAGTGACACCGAAGTTCTTCCACAGCATGTCGCCCGGGAAGATGTTGGCGCGAACGAGGTCCTTGATGGCGTTGCCGTACTCGACGACCACCGCCGCGATCTGCTCTGCGCTGGCGTCCTGCAGGTAGATGTTGAGCGGGATCATTCGCCGCTCGATGTAGACGTGGCGGATCACGAGCATGTCGCGGTCTTCCTCGAGCAGGCTCGGGCAGAAGTGCTTCAGCTCGGCGACGAGGTCGTCGTCGAAGCGGGCCCGAGGAAAGGCGACGTTGCTGTATTCGAGCGTGTCGGCCATGCGACCGACGCGGTCGTGCTGCTTGACGAGCAGGTACTTGCTCTTGATGAGCTCGCGCGTGGTTTCCTTCTGCGCCGGATAGAAGTCCTTGATGACCTTGAACACGTACGGAAAGCTCGGCAGGTCGAAGACCAGCATGACCATGCCCTTGATGCCGGGCGCGATGCGGAAGTTGTCGCTCGAATGGCGCGTGTGCATCAGGAAGTCGCGATAGAAGAGGCTTTTGCCCTGCTTCTGCAGGCCGAGCGCGCTGTAGATCTCGGAGCGCGCCTTTCTCGGCATCAGCGACGACAGGAACTGCACGTATGCCGAGGGCACCTCCATCGTGACCATGAAGTAGGCGCGGGCGAAGCTGAACACGAGCTGGAGCTGGTCCTCGCCGAACAGCGCCGCATCGATCGCCAGCCGGCCACCGGCGCGATGCATCACCGGCAGCGCGAACGGCGTCTCGGTGAAGCCGTTGATGATCTTGCCGACGATGTATGCGCCCTTGTTGCGAAAGAACAGCGACGACAGCACCTGGATCTGGAAGTTGGCGCGCATCCGGAAGTCGCCGAGCTCGCCTCCGACGGCGCGCATTACGTCGGCGACGTCGCGGCCCAGGTTCTCGAACTCGCAGTCGAGCTGGAAGTTGGTGACGATGCGGTGCCATGTCTCGACCAGCGTCTGGCGCGTCGGGTAGTAGGCCCGGTAGGTCGGCAGCGCACCGGGCTCGTCGTTCTCGAGGTGATCGGTCGAGACCGCCGAGCGCACGAAGATGAAATCGTTGTGGAAGTAGGCGCGGTGCAGGATCTTCGTCGTCACCGAATTGAAGAAGGTCTCGGCGAGTTCGGGCTGGTAGTGGTTGATGAGCAGGCCGATGTAGTGCAGCTTGACCTGCTGCCAGACCTCCATCGGCAACGTCGCCGCGGCGAACTCGTTCTGCAGCCGCTCAGTGGCTTCGGCCACGCGCTGGTCGTAGTACTCGATGCGCAGCGCCTGGGCGCGCTGCTGGCCGTGCCAGTCGGCGACCTCGAAGCGCGTCTTCGCCTCGGCGCTGGCCTGGCGAAAGAGCCGGTAGTGGCGGTCGAAGCCGTCGAGCATGGCGCGGGCGATGGCGAAGGCCCGCGCATCCGTCATCGCCGTCGGGAAAGCCGGTGCCGGAGTCATGGCTTGGCCGCTCGCGTTCGCAGCAGCCGGCGCGCGGCAGCCTGCTGGGCGAGCACTTCGTCGAGCGTGCTCTTCAAGTCGCCAAGGCGCTCCTCGAGCTGCGTGCGGTGGCGCTGGAGCACGTCGAGAAAGCGGCGCAGCTGCGGCTCGGTGTCTCGCCGCGTGTCGTACATGTCGATCAGCTCCTTGACCTCGGCCAGCTTCAGGCCGAGCCGCTTGCCGCGCAAGGTGAGCGTGAGCCGGGCCCGGTCGCGCACGGTGTAGACGCGGTTGCGGCCGGTGCGCTCCGGCGCGAGCAGGCCGCAGTCTTCGTAGAAGCGGATCGCCCGCGTCGTCAGGCCGAACTCGCGCGCGAGCTCGCCGATCGTGAACTGTGCCGTTGGTGCAGCCGACGCGGTGACCGGTGCGGCGGCCCGTGCGGAGCGGGAAGAAGGCATCGCGTTCTACACTCGAAGTTGACGTTTACGTAAAGTGCCGAAAGTGTATTGGCAATGAAGGACCGCAACGGATGAATGCCCTGGAAAGCCAGCTCGACTACTGCCTCGGCCAGGCCACGCCCGAACCCGGCCAGGCCATCGAGGTCGCGCCCGGCATCCTCTGGGCGCGCATGCGGCTGCCGTTCCAGCTCAACCACGTCAACGTCTGGATGCTGCGCGACGAGGCGGCCGCCGATGCCGGCGGCCCCGTGCGCCAGGGTTGGAGCATCGTCGACTGCGGCATCGACGACGCGGCGACGCGGGCCGCATGGCAAGCGCTCTTCGCCGGCGCGCTCGGCGGCCTGCCGGTGCTGCGCGTGATCGTCACCCACATGCATCCCGACCACATCGGCCTGGCGCACTGGCTCTGCGAACGCTGGAACGCGCGCCTGTGGATCAGCGCCACCGACTTCAACGTCGCCCGGCTGGCGAGCAGCGCCGCGGCCGGTTTCGGCGGCCCGCTGTCGGCCGCCTTCATGGCCACGCACGGCATGCGCTCCGAGGCCGTCGACGCCGTCGGCTCGCGCAGCAACTACTACCACCAGCTCGTGCCCGCCGTGCCTGCCAGCTATCGCCGCCTGCTCGACGGCGGCCGCCTGCAAATCGGCGACGCCGACTGGACCTGCCACGTCGGCTACGGCCACGCGCCCGAGCACATGGCCTTCC
>JAYTYH010000411.1:0-4594 GCA_043742485.1 Rhizobacter sp. | reverse complement strand
GCGAGGCCGGCGGGGCCTGCTCCGACGACGACGACGTCGTATTCCATCGCCTCGCGGGGCCCGAACTGGGCCAGGATCTCTGCAGGGGTCATCGTGCTCGTCTCGCCTCGTGGGTCTCACCCTAAACTCGCGTTCGATTCTACGGAGCGCAGTCAATCTGCATGAATGCATGAGCTATGACATCGATCTCTCGGGCCGCGTCGCCCTCGTCACCGGTGCCTCGAGCGGGCTCGGCGAACAGTTCGCCCGCGTCCTCGCCCGTGCCGGTGCCGCCGTGGCGCTCGCCGGTCGCCGCGTCGAACGGCTGAAGAGTCTGCGCGCCGAGATCCAGGCCGAAGGCGGCGACGCCCACGTCGTTCCGCTCGACGTCACCGACCACGACAGCATCAGGGCCGCGGTGGCCCACACCGAGACCGAGGTAGGAACCATCGATATCCTCGTCAACAACTCCGGCGTGGCTTCGACCCAGCGCCTCACCGAGGTCAGTCCGGAAGACTTCGACACGCTGTTCGACGTCAACACGCGCGGCGCCTTCTTCGTCGCCCAGGAGGTGGCCAAAAGGATGATTGCGCGCTCCAAGGGCGCGGCGCCCGGCACCTTCACGGGCGGGCGCATCGTCAACATCGCCTCGATGGCGGGGTTGCGACCGTTCAAGAACATCGGTGTTTACTGCATGAGCAAGGCGGCGGTCGTGCACATGACGAAGGCCATGGCGCTGGAGTGGGGCGGCCACGACATCAACGTCAACGCCATCTGTCCGGGATACATCGACACCGAAATGAACCATCACCAATGGCAGGACGAAAAGGGCAGGAAGTTCATCGAGGCGATGCCAAGAAAACGTCTTGGCAAGCCAGAAGACCTCGACGTCGTGCTGATGATGCTGTGCGCCAACGAGAGCCACTTCATCAACGGCGCCATCGTGCAAGCCGACGACGGCTTCGCGATCTGATCCGTCTGCGCTCGCGATGAGACCGCTCTCGCTGCTCGAGACGCGTGTGCTCGGCGTGCTGATCGAGAAGGCGCACACGGTGCCCGACAGCTATCCGCTCTCGATCAACTCGCTGACCCTCGGCTGCAACCAGAAGACGGCGCGCGATCCGGTGATGGCGGCAGGCGACGGCGACGTGCAGGCCAGCGTCGACGCCCTCAAGCTCCTTTCGCTCGTGTTCGAGGCCAGCGGCTCGCGCGTGACGCGTTACGAGCACAACCTTGGTCGCGCCCTGGCGCTGCCGTCGCAGTCGGTGGCGCTGCTCTGCGCACTCATGCTGCGCGGCGCGCAGACGACGAGCGAGCTTCGCGCCAACAGCGAGCGACTGCATCGCTTCGCCGACCTGTCGGCGGTCGAAGGCTTTCTCGACGAACTCGCCGCGCGCGCCGAAGACAAGGGCGGCGCCCTGATCGTGAAGCTGCCGCGCGTCGCTGGCGCCCGTGAGGCGCGCTGGGTCCATCTGCTCTGTGGGCCGGTCGAGGCATCGAGCGTTGCCGTCGCCCCCGACAGTGAAGACTTCGTCGCCGCCAGCGAACTCGCCGCGATGAAAGCACGGCTGACCGCAGCCGAAAGCGAGTTAGCGGCGCTGCGCGTGCTCGTGGATCGCGTCTACCGGGAGCTGGATCTGGCGCGCGGCTGAGGATCGGCTCAGCTGGTCATGCAGAAGGCCGACTCGGAAGTTGCTGGCAGCCGGGCGGCTAGCCGCCCGGACACTGGCAGGTAGTCGAAAGCTGTGCGTCCAGTGAGCGTTCCGCCCTGAGGCATGGCATCGGCTCCGAGCGTGCACAAGCCGATGTCCCTGGTGAGGGCAAGCATCGACTCGAGCGCACACCCCACTCTGAGGTTTTTCGCAGCACGCATCACGAAGTCAGCGTCGAACCGCACGGCCTGGATGCGATCCCAGATCAACTCCGAAAGCGGCGTATCGATGCCGACGGCGTCGAGGAGAAAACCGACGTCGTCGCTGCCAACGACCTCCAAGTCGATAGCTTCCAGTGCAGCGTGCCGGCCGGCCAGACAAATGCGTGCCGTGCCACCCGCGGCGTGAAAGGCTTCGACTCCGAGTCTCACGGCTTCGCTGTCGAGGTTCTCAACCGGCACCACGACAAAGGCGGCGTGGCCGATCTGGCGGATCAGACGGGGCAGCAGCCGCCGCAGTTCATCGTTTTGTGTGGGCGACCCCATCAGTTCGACTGCATGTGGCGCCAGCGGCGCAGCCGAGTGCCAACGGCGGAGCACCGAACTCACCGTCGCCTCCCGCTGCGATCGACTTCGGTGCCTTGCGTCTCAACGTGATCCGAACGTGTCGAACACGCGTTTGTAGTCGATGTCGATGTCCGGGTGCTCCGTCCGTGCCATGAAGTCATAAAGCGCGTGTCCGCGCGATCTCCAGCGGTTGTCGGCGTCTTCGATCGGCATCGAAAATATTCCATGCTGGAGTCGATCCGCATAGGACAGCGGCACGGTGCCGCCGTCGAGAACGTCGTCGAAGCACATCGAGCGGTAGATCGTCGCCACCGACCGCCGACCCGCGACGAGGACGAACTCGATTCCCGCGGCATGACAGATTTCATAGCCTGCCTTGACAAGCGCCGACGTGACCAACAGTCCCGAGATTCCATTTTCGACACCCAATCGCATGAACTCGATGAGCCGTCGGTCGTGGAACATCTCGGGCAGGTTCGTCTCGCCCTCGATGCGCAACGGCTGGTTCAGGTTCGGCTGCATCCGGACAGATCCGAGCACGCGCCTGTCGGCCTTGCGCTCGGCAATCATCAGCAGCACGTCCGAACGGTGATCGTCGGCTTCCGCTTCCCGCAACGCTCGCCCCACGCTGGGGACGTGCCGCGAATAAGCGGACGACCGTATTTCGACCGCCCTGTCCAGATCTTTAGTGGTATCGACGAGGCGGACCTTGAACGGAAGCATCTCGGAGGTCTCGGCCGGGACCGAGTACGGGTGACAGCGAGGGGCGGCAAGGCTGCTGTATTTCACTTTTTCCCTGAGATACCGATAGAGGACGGAGCGTTCATGATCGGGACGCAAGGATGCATGTTTAATCCTCGAATTCAGCAGATATGGCGCCAGTTCCGCGTTCGCGCTTTCCGCGACCGTGACTTGGAGCACGAATTCCTGCACGTATTCCGCGCGGCCGGTGTTCGCTTCTTCGAGGCTGGCACGCTCCTGACGGGGCTGGCCTATGTGGCGTTCTTCGCCATCTACGCCTTCGCTGAAGACGGCGTCTTTGCACAACCCCAGCCGCTGCGTTTGGTGATGATCGTCTGTCTCCTGTCGGCAGCGCTTGCCGCGAAGGTCGCCAAGCCCTTTGTGGCTCGCCATTACGAAGCGATCTGTCCCGCTGTCGTGATCGTCACAGTGACTTGCACTTCAATCATCGCAAGTCTCAACCAGGTCGATGAGTCGCCGTATTCGCGCTATTGGGGCCTCTTCTCGGCCGCCTCGTTCGCGACCTGCGTGCTATTCGGGTTCACTCGTCTGTCAACGATGACGACCGTGTTTCTAGCCCTTTTCAACACCGGCATCACCCTGTGGTTCGCGAAGGACTACGGCGGCGATGCAAAGGTCATGCAACGGCTCATCGTCCACCTTGCTGCGATCAATCTTGTCTGCTATGCCCTCTACCGTCTAATCAGCCTGCGCGAACGCAAGCTCTTCCTGCGCGGCAAGCGCCAGCGCAGCATCGTCGAGTTCAAGCGGGCGCGCGACAAGGCCGAAGAAGCCAGCCGGGCGAAGTCGGCCTTTCTCGCCAACATGAGCCACGAAATCCGCACGCCCATGAACGGAATCATCGGCTCGCTCGCGCTGCTCGACCGCACCGATTCCGAAGATCGCCGGCGAACGCTCATCGACGTGGCTCGGCAGGCGGCCGACGGCTTGCTGCAAACGCTCAACGAGATCCTGGACTACGCCAAGCTCGACGCCAAAGGCGGCTCGTTGCTCATCGCGCCGCTCGACCTGCGCCACGTCTGCCAGGTCGCCGTGCGGACCTTCCAGGCCAACGCTGCCGCCAAGGGCATCGCGCTCGAATGCGACGTCTCCGGCTACGGCAGCGACATCGCCTGGGTCGAGGGCGACGAGGAAAAGCTGCGCCGGATCGTCATGAACCTGGTCAGCAACGCGATCAAGTTCACCGCAGTCGGTGGCGTCACGCTGCGCCTGCGCGGCGTGCGCACGCCGAACGGCGTGAAGGTGGCGATCCGCATCGCCGACACCGGCATCGGCATCTCCGCTGACAAGGTGCCGCTGCTGTTCGACCCCTTCTTCCAGGTCGAGTCGGGCATGTCGCGCAGCTACGGCGGCACCGGCCTCGGCCTCGCGATATCGCGGCAGCTGGCCGAGGCGATGGGCGGCGTCGTCCGCGTCAAAAGCCAGCTCGGCCGCGGCAGCGTCTTCACGATCGGGCTGATGCTGCCGGCATGCGATGCGCGGGCCGCGCCGCCGCCGCTGCTGATGCTGGCTCCCGCCGGGTTGGCGCTGGCGCGCGGCAAGACGGTGCTTCTGGTCGAGGACAATTACGTCAACGCCTTCATCTCGGCGGCGTCGCTGGAAAGCATGGGCGTCGACTCGGTGCACGCGGCCGAC
>JAYTYH010000410.1:0-9394 GCA_043742485.1 Rhizobacter sp. | reverse complement strand
CGGAAGATGCGGTACTCGCGCTCCTGGCCGAGATCGCCGCGCACGTAGGCGGTGTCGCCGCGCGAGAGCAGTACGCGGCCTTCCTGGGCGGCGACGATGCGCGGGGCGGCGGCGAGCTGGTTGGTCTCGAAGATCACCGCTTCGTTGAGGAAGGGCTCGATGAGGTTGAACGGGATGGACGCAATGCCGTCGAGCGCCACGTCGCGCGACCGGATGCGCGGCGACAGCTTGTTGTTGCCGGCGACGTCGCCGATCGGCTGACCCATGCGCAGGCGGGCGCGGCCGTTCGACTTGTCGAGGAACAGGACCTGGCCGGGAAAGATCAGGTGCGGGTTCTTGACCTGATCGAGGTTCATGCCCCAGAGCTCGGGCCAGCGCCACGGGCTTCGCAGGTACATCTTCGAGATGTCCCAGAGCGTGTCGCGCGGCTTGACGGTGTAGATGTCGGGAGCGTCGGCCTTGATCTCGGTGAGCGGCACACCGGCTTCGGCGGCGCGTTGCGCGGTGCTGCGCTGCTCGGCCGTGATGGGGAAATTCGGCGTCGCCGCGAAGGCGATCGATCCGATCATGACGCCGAGGCCGGCAACGGCGATCTGCCGAAGGGTGTGCGTTTCGAGGCAGGTTCGACGGCTCATGCAGCGGGTTTCTCGTGGAACGCGAGCCAGGCTCGCATGAACGGTACCAAGGGTCTTCGGGGCAAGATTTTCAGAGCCGAAGCGGTTCAGCGAAAATCTTGCTCTGTCCCTCAGATTTTGCCCACAAAGCATTGATATCGCAACGAAAGTACGCCACCTGCGGCTTCGAGCGTGAGACGTTTCGCACCCCTTTTCGTTGCGCAGCATCCACAGTCCGCCAGCGCTGAATCGAATCGTCACAAATGGCCAAGTTAGACATCCTTCGTTACCCCGACCCCCGCCTGCACACGGTCGCTCGCGCAGTGAACGATGTCGACGACCGCATTCGCCGCCTCGTCGACGACTTGCTCGAGACGATGTACGAAGCCGAAGGTGTCGGCCTCGCCGCGACGCAGGTCGACGTCCATGAACGTGTGATCGTCATCGACACCTCCGACACGCGCGACGATCCGCGCGTGCTCGTCAACCCCGAGCTGGTCGAGATGAGCGAGGAGATGTCGCTGGTCGACGAAGGCTGCCTTTCGGTGCCCGAGATCTACGACAAGGTGACCCGGCATGCGCGCGTTCGCGTGCGCGCCCTGGACCGCGACGGCAAGCCGCACGAGTTCGATGCCGAAGGGTTGCTCGCCATCTGCGTGCAGCACGAGATGGATCACCTGCTCGGCAAGGTCTTCGTCGAATACCTGAGCCCGCTCAAGCGCACACGCATCAAGACGCGGATGCTGAAGAGGACCCGCGAAGACGCGCGGGCCTGATCGCTCCGCGGCTTCACCGGCTTGCAGACACCGATGCGCATCGCCTTCGCCGGCACGCCCGAGTTCGCTCGCTCGGCACTGGTCCGGCTATACGCGGCAGGCCACGAGATCGTGCTGGTTCTGGCGCAGCCCGACCGGCCCGCCGGCCGCGGCATGAAGCTGAATGCCGCGCCGGTGAAAGCCTTCGCGCTCGAGCACGGCATGACCGTCGCGCAACCGCGAAGCCTTCGCCGCGACGGCAAGTTCGCGGCCGATGCGCAAGCCGCAAAGGCCGCGCTCGAAGCGGCGCGGCCCGAGGTGATGATCGTCGCCGCCTACGGCCTCCTGCTGCCGCAGTGGACGCTCGATCTGCCGCCGCGCGGCTGCCTGAACATTCATGCCTCGCTGCTGCCGCGCTGGCGCGGTGCGGCGCCGATCCAGCGCGCCATCGAAGCCGGCGACGATGTCACCGGCGTCACCCTCATGCAAATGGACGCCGGCCTCGACACCGGCGCGATGCTGCTTGCCGAGCAGGTCGCGATAGCGGCCGACGACACCGCGGCGACGCTGCTGGCGCGCCTGTCGGAATGCGGGGCCACGCTGGTCGTGCGGGCGCTCGCGCAGCTCGGGCATGGCGGCATCGCCGGCCATGCCCAGCCCGAAGTCGGCGTCACCTATGCACGCAAGATCGAGAAGGCCGAAGCGGTGATCGACTGGCGCGAAAGCGCGGCCGCGATCGAGCGCCGCCTGCGTGCCTTCGATCCGTTTCCGGGCGCACGCGGCACGCTGGGTGGCGACGCGATCACCTGCTGGCGCGGCATCGCCCGGCCCGGTCGCGGCGGCGTACCGGGCGAGGTGCTCGCCGTGGGCGACGTGCTCTCGGTTGCCTGCGGCGAAGGCAGCATCGACCTCGTCGAGCTGCAGCGCGCCGGTGCCCGCCGGTTGCCCGCCGCCGACTTCCTGCGTGGCCGGGCGCCGAAGGTGGGTGCCGTGTTCGAGGCGCGCTCGGCCGCGCTTTGAACTCGGGCGCGCCGCCCGCATCTACCGGCATGCGCTGCACCGGCGCGAGATCCTGCGAAATGGACCGATGTTCAATCTGCTGAAGACCGCCGTGCTCATGGCGGCGATCACCGCGCTCTTCATGGCGCTCGGCTCGTTCGTCGGCGGCCAGCAAGGCATGCTGATCGCGCTCGCCGTGGCCGTCGGCCTCAACTTCTTCAGCTACTGGTTCTCCGACAAGCTGGTGCTGAAGATGTACAAGGCGCGCGAGGTCGACGCCACCTCGGCGCCGCAGTTCCATTCCATGATCGCCGAGCTGGCGCAGAAGGCCGGCCTGCCGGTGCCGCGCGTCTACCTCATCGACGAAGCGGCGCCGAACGCGTTCGCGACCGGCCGCGATCCCGAGCACGCCGCGGTGGCCGCCACCACCGGCATCCTGCAAGTGCTGACCGACCGCGAGCTGCGCGGCGTGATGGCGCACGAGCTCACCCACGTGGCCCACCGAGACATCCTCATCTCGACGGTGAGCGCCACGATGGCCGGCGCGATCTCGATGCTCGCCAACTTCGCAATGTTCTTTGGCGGCCGCAACAGCGAGGGCCGTTCCAACCCGATCGCCGGCATCGCGGTCGCGCTGCTGGCGCCGCTCGCCGCCGGCCTGATCCAGATGGCGATCAGCCGCGCCCGCGAGTTCGAGGCCGACCGCGGCGGCGCCGAGCTCTCGGGCGATCCGCGGGCGCTGGCCTCGGCGCTCGAAAAGATTCACGCCTATGCCCGCGGCACGCCGATGGCCGCGGCCGAACGCAACCCGGCGACGGCGCAGATGATGATCATGAATCCGCTCCACGGCGGCGGCCTGGCGAACCTGTTCTCGACGCATCCGGCCACCGAAGAGCGGGTGCAGCGGCTGCGGGAGATGGTCGTGGCCGGATCACCGTTGACCTGATTCAAGTCCCTGGGCGCGGCGCCGATAAATGGGCGCAGACCTCCATCACCCATGCGCCGCTTCGCCCTTCTCCTCGCCCTTGCCGGCGCCTTCTCGGCCGCCGGTTGCGACCAGCTCGGCATCGAGTCGGCCGAGAAGATCGCGAGCGCCCGCGATGCCGACGGCAAGGCCATCGGAGGCGCCTGCCGCCACGCCGGCCGCGCCATCGAGGACTGCTTCGTGATCTACAAGAAGGCCGACCGCGCTGCGGTGTTCGCCGGTTGGCGCGACATGAACGACTACATGCGCGAGAACAAGATCGAGCCCGTGCCGCCGCAGCTCGCGGCGCAGGCCAAGCCGGCCACCGAAACGCGCTAGAGCCGCCGCAGGCCGCCGCGCGGCCTGCGGCCCCGACCGTGGCGGCCCCATGCCGTCTTCAGCGCTCGACCTCGAACTCGCCCACGACGACGCGCTCGCCGCGCTCGCTCCGGACCCGGATCGTCGTGCGCCGGTCCTGCTGCTGCGGCGTCGCGAAGGCGCTCGAGAACCACAGCATCAGCCCGGTGCTTGTCGTCAGCACCTGCTGGCGATGGCCGAAGAAGTCGGCCTCGACGCGGTACTTGCCCGGCTTGGCGATGCGCAGCGCGAACTCCTCCGGGCCGTAGCCACCGGTCGCGTCGTGCGTGATCGCGCCGCCCTGGTACGACAGGGCGCGGCCGTAGTAGACCTCGTCGCCGTTCGGGTCGATCACGTGCAGGTCGACGTCGGTGTTGTCGGCGTCCCAGGCGAGCACGACGCGCACGTCGAGCGGCATGTTCTTCAGCAGGCGCGGCTCGATCGCCGTGGTGTCGACGGGCCGGCCATCGCGGCGTGCCTTCTCGACGACGGCATTGAGCTCGGTCAGTGCGATGAGGTCGATGTCGGCGAAGCGCGGGTCCCAGGCACCGGTGACGACGGCGTAGAGCCGCTCGACCGCGCGCTGCCGCTGGCCGGCCTGCGCCAGTGCCAGGCCGAGGTCGCGGTGCGACTGCGGCTCGTTCGGCGCCAGCTCGAGCACGCGCTCGAAGATCGGCAGCGCGGTGTCGGCCTCGTCGGCCTGCTGCAGGCGATAGGCGAGCAGGCGCAAGACCTGGCGGTCCTGAAGGTCCATCTCGGCCAGGTTCGACAGCACGCGCAGGCCGACCGCGCGCTGTCCCTTGCCGATGAAGAACTCGCCGGCATCGAGGAAGAAGCCGACGTTGGCGGCGTTGGCTCGGCGCTCATCGAAGTAGACACGCTGCCGGTCGCCGGGGGCGGCGGCCTTCAGCCTCTGCAGCGTCGCGCCGGCGTCGGTCGCCGGCGTCAGCGCGATGCCGATCGTCGGCGCGGCGTCGCCTGCGCCGGGGTCGCCTTCACGCCTGGCGCGCTCGGAGGAGGCGCCGACGCTCTCGTCGTCGGCGATGCCGGCCGGCCGCGCCGGACGGGCGAGCGCCGGGGCCATCGCTGCCATCGCTGCCGTCGCGGTCGGCGCCGGTGCAGTCATCGCACGCGACGAAGCCACCAGCTCGTCGAGCGCGCCTCCGGCCGCCCGGTCCTTGGCGGCGACCTGAAGTGGCGGCGGCGCGCCCTTGGGGAAGTCGCGGCTCCACCAGGCAGCGCGCTCCTCGAAGCGGCGCACGACCTGCGCCAGGCGCGCGGCGTCGCTTTCCGTGCGGCGCTTCGCGGCGCCGGCGAGCAGCCGCTCGTAGGCGTCGCGCAGCTCGGCGGGCGGCTCGATCTCGTGACGCACGTAGTCACTGGCGAGCTCGAGCACCAGCAGCGAGGTCTCGCGCGTGGCCAGGCCGAAGCGCGTGCCGATCTCGCGGATGCGGACCTGGTTCAACCGCGCCCGGCCTTCGAGCGAAGCGATCGTGAGGCGGGCGAATTGCACCACGGCCAGGCGCGACGGGTTCTGCCGCGCATCGACGTGGACCCGGCGCGTCGTCACCTTGCCGCCGGCGTCGCGCAGGCGCAGCGTGATGTCGGCCGAGGTTGCCGTCAGCACGCCGGCGAGCACGAGCCGGCCCGAGGCGGCGCTTTGCGACTGCACGACGATGTCGGTGGCGCCGAGCGCGGTCACGCCGGCGAGCTCGGTGCCGCGCCGCAGCAGCGCGTCGGCAGCGGCCTGGCGCGAGAGCCTGGCGAGATCGATGGCGCGGCCGCCGCTGGCGTCGGCGAGCGCCTGCAAGGCAGCCGGGTCGCCGCTCGCAGCGCTCTGGATCGCGAACACCGGCACCGGGAACGCGAGCTGCCACGGCGCGCCGTAGGTAGCGAGGCCGTCGCTGAACCAGAGCGCCTCCGTCGACGTGCCATCGTGGCGCACGGCGCCGAGGTGGCTGGCGCCGTCGTACACGGTCGACTCGAGAACGCGGCGCAAGGCGCTCCAGTCGCCGCCGACCACCGCGAAGCGGTCCGGCGCGCTCACTGTGTCGGCGACGCGAACGAGTTCGACGGCAACGTCGCGGGCGCGATGGAAGTAGGCGTCGAGCAGCGCGAACTCGCGGTCGAAAGCGCGGCCCGCCGACGACGCCGAGGTGTCCCAAACGATCTGGACGCGGCGCGGCAAGGCCCGCGGCGCTGTCGCCACCGCCACCGGCAGCTCGAGCGTGAAGTAGCACTGGCTGTCACGCTCCTCGGTGGTGACGGCGACGCTGTCGCCGCTCGGCGCAGGCAGGCGCAGTGACAACGGCAGCGTCGGCAGCGCGATGTCGGCGGCGCGGACGTGGGCGCTGAAGCCGCCGCGCAGATCGCGCGCGAAGACGAGGCCCAGCGCCGCCGCACTCGCCAGCGCCGGCGCCCGCGCCACGCCCGGAAAGCGCAGCGACAGCTCGAATGCGGTCACCCGCGCCGCGTAGGCCAGCGGCACGTCGAGGCCGAGGCTCGCCGGCTCGACGATCTTCAGCATCACGGTGCGCGTCTTGCCGGAGAGCAGTGGGTAGATGCGCAGCTCGTAGTTGTTGCCGAGCGTGGTCTGCAACAGGCCCGGGTCGACGCGGCGGCGGGCGATGTCCTCGAAGACCTGCTGCGCGCGCGCCTTCTCGACCGGCACCGCGTTGCGCAGGCGGCCGTCGACGTCGATCGCGAAGCCGCTCACGGCTTGGCCGGGTGCGAGCGGAAACTGCAGCTTGCCTTCGAGCGTGCGCGCGTTCGGGTTGAGGAAGACCATCTCCACGCGCGTCTCGGCGACGCCGCCCGAGACCTCGACCTCGACCTTCAGCGACTCCAGGCGCACCGGCCGCTCGGCACCCGCGACCTGGAGTTGCGGCGGCCGCCACGGCGGCGGCACGAGCTGCGGTCGCGGTTGCGCGAACACGGCCGATGCGGACACGCCGCCGGCCAGGGCGAGGGCGTGGCGGCCGAGGCGGCGGCGGCCGGGGCTGAAGGAGCGAGCGGGCATGGTGCGGATCTCCGGAGACCGAACCGTGGCGACATGCCACGGGACCGGGGTGACACGCGCGGCGCGCCCGATCGGGGTGAAACGCCATGGGCCAACCCTAAAATGCGCCACCTTCCGCCGCCACCATGAAACTGCTTCGCTTCCTCGATCTCGTCGCTTCCGGTGCGTTGGCCGGAAAGCGTGTCTTCATCCGCGCCGACCTCAACGTGCCGCAGGACGACACGGGTGCGATCACCGAAGACACCCGCATCCGCGCCTCGCTGCCGTGCATCCGTGCCGCCCTCGAAGCCGGTGCCGCAGTGATGGTCACTTCGCACCTCGGCCGGCCGACCGAGGGCGAGCCGAAGGCCACCGACTCGCTGGCACTGGTGGCGGCGCGGCTGGGCGAGCTGCTCGGCCGCAGCGTGCCGCTGCGCACCGGCTGGGTCGACGGCGTCGCCGTGGCGCCGGGCGAGCTCGTGGTGCTCGAAAACTGCCGCCTCAACAAGGGCGAGAAGAAGAACGATCCGGCGCTGGCCAGGAAGATGGCCGCGCTCTGCGACATCTTCGTCAACGACGCATTCGGCACCGCGCATCGCGCCGAGGCCTCGACCTACGGCATCGCCGAGTTCGCCAGGATCGCCTGTGCCGGACCGCTGCTCGGCGCCGAGGTCGACGCCATCACGCGTGCGCTCGCCGCGCCGAAGCGGCCGCTGGTCGCCATCGTCGCCGGCAGCAAGGTCTCGACCAAGCTGCTCGTGCTGCAGAGCCTGGCCGAGAAGGTCGACCGCCTCATCGTCGGCGGCGGCATCGCCAACACCTTCCTGCTCGCCGAAGGCTTGCCGATCGGCAAGAGCCTGGCCGAGCCGGCGCTGGTCGGCGAGGCACGGGCGGTCATCGACGCCATGAAGGCGCGCGGCGCCGAGGTGCCGCTCGCCATCGACGTCGTCACCGCGCGCCAGTTCAAGGCCGACGCCGCGGCCACCGTCAAGCCGGTGGCCGAAGTCGATGCCGAAGACCTCATCCTCGATCTCGGCCCGCAGAGCGCACAGGCGCTCGCCGACGTGCTGGCCACGGCCGGCACCATCGTCTGGAACGGCCCGGTCGGCGTCTTCGAGTTCGAGGCCTTCGCGCACGGCACGGAGACGGTGGCCCGCGCCATTGCCGCCTCGCCTGCGTTCAGCCTCGCCGGCGGCGGCGACACGCTCGCCGCGATCGCGAAGTACGGCATAGAGAAAGACATCGACTACATCTCGACCGGCGGCGGCGCCTTTCTCGAGGTGCTCGAAGGCAAGCCGTTGCCGGCCATCGAGATCCTCGAGCGACGTTTCAGGGAAAGCCAGACATGACCGACGCCACCGGCCTGCGCGCCACCAAGATCGTGGCCACCCTCGGGCCGGCCTCGAGCTCGCCCGAGGTGCTGGAGCGGATGCTGCGCGCCGGCGTCGACGTGGTGCGGCTCAACTTCTCGCACGGCACCGCCCAGGACCACATCGACCGCGCCACGCTCGTGCGCGAGATCGCGAAGAAAGTCGGCAAGGAGGTCGCGATCATGGCCGACCTGCAGGGCCCGAAGATCCGCGTCGGCAAGATCGAAGGCGGCAAGACGATGCTTGTTGCCGGCGAGAAGCTGGTGCTCGACGCCGCCTGGACCGAGCTCGGCAGCAGCGCCCGCGTCGGCCTCGACTACAAGGAGCTGCCGCGCGACGTGCGCCCCGGCGACACGCTGCTGCTCAACGACGGCCTGCTCCGCCTCACCGTCGAATCGGTGCGCGGCGAAGAGGTGCACACCGTGGTCGTCGTCGGCGGCGAGCTCTCCAACAACAAGGGCATCAACAAGGCCGGTGGCGGCCTGACGGCGCCGGCGCTGACCGCCAAGGACATGGACGACATCAAGGTCGCGATGTCGTTCCAGTGCGAGTACCTGGCGGTGAGCTTCCCGAAGAGCGCCACCGACATGGAGATGGCGCGCCAGCTCGCCAACGTGGCCGGCGAGAAGTCGCGCCACAAGCCGCAGCTGATCGCCAAGATCGAGCGCAGCGAGGCGATTCCCGCGCTCGAATCGATCCTGAAGGCGAGCGACGGGATCATGGTCGCGCGCGGCGACCTCGCCGTCGAGGTCGGCAACGCGGCGGTGCCGGCGCTGCAGAAACGCATGATCAAGATGGCGCGCGAGATGGACCGCTTCGCCATCACCGCGACGCAGATGATGGAGTCGATGATCGTCAACCCGGTGCCGACGCGCGCCGAGGTCAGCGATGTCGCCAACGCGGTGCTCGACGGCACCGACGCGGTCATGCTGAGCGCCGAGACGGCGGCCGGCCGCTACCCGGTCGAGACCATCGAGATGATGGCGTCGATCTGCGTCGAGGCCGAGCGCGCCGAGGAGATCTCGCTCGACGCCGGCTTCACCAACAAGACCTTCGGCCGCATCGACCAGTCGATCGCGATGGCGGCGTTGTTCACGGCCTATCACCTCGGCTGCAAGGCCATCCTGGCGCTCACGGAGTCGGGCTCGACGGCGCTCTGGATGAGCCGCCAGCGCATCCACGTGCCGATCTTCGGACTCACGTCGCAGATCCGCAGCCAGCGGCGGATGGCGATGTACCGCAACGTCACGCCGCTGCTGATGCCCAACTTCACCGACCGCGACGAGGCGCTCAAGCACGCCGAGAACCAGCTCGTCGAGGCCGGCGTGCTGAAGCCG
>JAYTYH010000409.1:0-2195 GCA_043742485.1 Rhizobacter sp. | reverse complement strand
CGGTGCAAGGCATGGGGGGCCTGATGAGCGTGACCGGCCCGTCTCGCGCCGAGATCGCCGACGACGCACCGGGCGGCGGACCGCAGAAAGTGGGCGTCGCCGTCGCCGACCTGTTCACCGGCATGTACGCCGTGACGGCGATCCTCGCGGCGCTGCGCCATCGCGACGCGACCGGCCAGGGCCAGGCGATCGACATGGCGCTCCTCGATACCCAGGTGGCCATGCTCGCCAACCTCGGCGCCGGCTACCTCGCCACCGGCGTCGCGCCACAACGCGCTGGCAACGCCCACCAGAACATCGTGCCGTATCAGGTCTTCGAGGTCGCCGACGGCCACCTCATCCTCGCCGTGGGCAACGACGGCCAGTTCGCGCGCTTTTGCGCCGTTGCCGGCTGCCCGGAGATCGCGGCCGACGCGCGTTTCGCGCGCAACGCCGGCCGCGTCCGTGGTCGCGCAGTGCTGGTGCCGGTGCTCGCCGCCCGCATGAAGGCGCGCACGCGGGCCGACTGGCTGGGCGCGCTCGAGGCGGCAAAGGTGCCGTGCGGCCCCATCAACGATCTCACCGAGGTCTTCGCAGACGCACAGGTGCGTGAGCGCGGCATGACGGTCGAGCTGGCCCATCCGCTGGCCGGAGCCGTTCGGCTCGTCGCCAGCCCGATGAAGCTTTCGGTGACGCCGGTGCGATACGAACGGGCGCCACCGCTTCTGGGTGCCGACACCCTGACGGTGCTAGAAGAACTGGGCCTCGACGCAGAAGCGATCGCCAACTTACGCCGATCCGGCGCGATCTGACTCGAGCGAGCTTGAGCCCGCAAACAGTGAACAAGTTGTCACATCGGACAAGTTTCCGTACAGGCGAGCGTTCCCGGGCGATGCGCCCACTGGCGCTGAAAAAGGCCGGCGCCGACACTTGCCGTTGACCCCGGCAGCCGAAGCTCGCCGGTGCATGCACCCTGCTCCGAGAAGAAGATGATCGTCATGTCCGAAAGCCGCCCCGCCGCTGCTTCAACCCCGTCGCCGACCGTGCCCGGGCGCGACGACGACCGGCGCTGGCCCGAGCTCGTCTCCCAGGTCGGCGCCGAGATCGCCGAGCCGTTGACGGCCGCGCTCGAGCGCATCCACGTGCTCACCGCCACCGGCAAGATCGACCGCGCCGGCCTTCGCGCCCTTCGCGACGAAGTCGAGCAGGCGCGCCAGGCCGGCATGATCGGCCAGCAGCTGACGCGTTTCGCATCGGGCAAGGTTCGGCAGTCGCACGAGGTCCTGCAGCTCGAGGAGGTGCTCAAGAGCGTGCTGGCACTGCGCAGCCGCGAGACCCAGGCGCGCGGCATCGCGCTCAAGCCGCAGCTGAAGTCGGCGCGCATCATCGTCGACGGCTCGCTGCTGTTCAGCCTGCTCAACGCCACGCTCGACTGGGCCCTCGCCAACGCCCACGCGCACATCGACTTCATGGTCGACTTCAAGACCTGGCCGGTGCATGCGCGCCTGACCTGCCGGTTCGCGAACCGGCCCGCGGATCAGCAAGACGAAAGCGTCACCGCCTCCGTATCGCCGCGCCTCGACTCGTTGACCTGGCGCCTCATCGAGCAGACCGCCTGGACGATGGGCATCGAAGTCGACCGCAAGGACGTCGACGGCGTCAGTACGCTCGTGTTCGAGTTCCCGAACACCGCCGGCGACGAGATGGAAGGTCTGTCCGCCTCCGAGATCGACGACGTCTCGCTCCAGTCGGGCAACTCGAAGGCCCTGGCCGGCAGCCACGTTCTGGTGATCGCATCGCGCCGCGAAGTCCGCGTTGTCATCCGCGACGCCCTGCGCAACATGAGCATGCTGGTCGACTTCGTCAGCTCGGTCGACGAGGCGTCCAGCTTCTGCAAGGAAGGCCTGCCGCACGCGATCATCGTCGAGTCGATCCAGAAGGGCGGCCGCTTCTCGCACTTTCGCGAAGACATCGTCGCCGAGGTGCCGGACTTCGTCTTCATCGAGATCCTTGAGCAGGGCTCGACCTTCGAGATGTCGGGCACCAACGGCGCACGCATGGCGCGCATCGGCCGTGACGTCATCGCAAGCTCGCTGCCGGCGGCGCTGATGTTCGAGCTGTCGCGCAGCCTCTGACGATTTGCTTTCCGTCCCTCAGCGCACGCGCAAGCCCGCGACTGCGGCGCCGACGATGAGCACCGTCGCGGCCGCGATCCA
>JAYTYH010000408.1:0-2875 GCA_043742485.1 Rhizobacter sp. | reverse complement strand
CGTTGAAGTGCGATGACTGAGGTGTGGCGCGATCCGGATGTTCATGAAGAGCCGCCGTGACCTGAGGCTCGCCTCGGGTCTGGTGCTTTTCACCTATGTAACGGTGCATCTCGCTGCCCACGCGTTCGGGTTGATCTCGATCGATGTCGCCGAAGTGGCGCTGCGCGTCACCGTACTTTTCTGGCACAGCGGCGTCGGCACCGTCCTCCTCTACAGCGCCGCGGCGGTCCACATTGGGCTGGCCCTTCTCGCCGTCTATGACCGGCGCACTCTGCGCATGCCGCCGGTCCAGGGGCTGCGGATCGTCCTCGGTCTGACGATGCCCCTGGTGCTGATCGGGCACTTCGTCGGCACCCGATACGCGTTCGAACGCTTTGGTCTTCCCGCTGATTACCACCGAATCGTCGGCAACCTCTGGGCGACAAGCGGACAAGGGCGCCAGCTTGCCCTGCTCGCACCGGGCTGGCTCCACGGCTGCCTGGGCCTCAACTTCGCCTTCGGCAGCAGACCCATGTGGCGGCGCCTGCGCTTCGTTCTGTTCGGCGCGGCGCTGCTTCTGCCCGTTCTCGCCGGCCTCGGATTTCTGATGATGGGGCGCGAGCTCGCCGAACGTCCCGCTGTGGTCGAGGTCGTGCGGGCACCTGCGATTGCGACGCCGGTCGAGGGCGCTGCGCTCGTCGACATGCGCGAGGGCGTGCTAGCGGTGTACTTCGGCTTGATCGGACTGATGGTCGCGGCTCGAGCGGTGCGCAGCTTCGGCGAGCGCCGCCGCGGCAGCACGATCCGGATTTCCTATCCGGGACGCAGCGTCTCCGTTCCGCGTGGCTGGACCGTGCTCGAAGCGAGCCGTGCCTTTGGCATACCGCATCAGTCGACCTGTGGCGGCCGAGCCCGTTGCACGACTTGCCGTGTGCGAGTGACGGATGGAGCCGCGCGCTGCCCAGGGCCGGCGACCGACGAAAGGCGCGCGCTGGATCGCATCGATGCCGAGGCCGACGTGCGGCTCGCCTGCCAGTTGCGCCCCACCGGCGACGTCTCGGTTCAGCCGCTGGTCGCCGTGGCGCAGGACTGGTGGCGCGCGGCGCCGTCGGCGCGAACGAACCACGAACGCGAAGTCGCAGTCCTCTTCGTCGAGGTCCGCTTCGGCGTGGCCGGTGGCGCCAAGAAGGCCCCAGCTCATGACACTCTCTATGCACTGGAACACTTCCATGCCATTGCCACGGCGGCCATTGAGTCTGCCGGCGGCGCGCAATGCCGCCATTCCGGCGACAGCTGGATGGCGCTCTTCGGTCTCGACTCCGGCAGCGTTCGCCGGTCGGTCCGACAGGCTCTGGTCGCGGCGCAGCAGATCGAAGCACGCTTCGCCGTCCTGACGGGCCGGCTCGTCCGCGAGCTGAGTTTCGACGCCGATTTTTCGGTCGTCGTGCACGTCGGCCCCGTGGTCGCTGGCGTGATCGGCGAAGGCGAGACACGCAGGCTTTCGGCGGTAGGCGACGCTATCCATGTCGCCGAGCGGCTTCACGCTTCTGCGCGGCGACAGGGCGCGCGCTTCGCGATCTCCAATGCCGCGGCCGACGCCGCCGGAATCGCCGACCCGACGTTCACCTGGTACACGGCCGGCGACGACGCGCCGCCGATGTGGGCCGGCTCGTCGGCACGCGTCCTGGCCGCGGCGCCGCGCGACCCCGGCTGACAAGACCGGACGAAGATGGCGCGGCCTCTTCCTTCGCGCACCATGGCGATGATGACCTTGGTGTTGCTGCAGAGTTGCGCCGAGCTGCCTTCGCCGGACCATTGGCACGCCTCGACGGCGCTGCAAGACACCGCCGCGACAAGCCTTGGCCGGGCCCTCGGGCCGATGCAGAAGGCCCACCCGGGCGAGTCGGGCGTTTTTGCGATGGCCGACGGGCACGATGCCTTCGCCGCACGTGTGCTGCTGGCCGACGCCGCGGAGCGATCGCTCGATGCGCAGTACTACGTCTGGAAGAAAGACATGTCGGGCACCCTGCTCCTGGAGGCCTTGCGCCGCGCCGCAGACCGCGGCGTGCGCGTGCGCTTGCTGCTCGACGACAACAACACCCCGGGACTGGAGGCGACGCTCGCCGAGCTGGACGCTCACCCGAACATCGAAGTTCGACTGTTCAATCCTTTCGTCGGTCGCCGGTCCCACGCGGCTGGCTACCTTCTCGATTTCGGACGGCTGAACCGCCGCATGCACAACAAGTCGTTCACCGTCGACAACCAGGCGACCATCGTCGGTGGCCGCAACATCGGCGATGAATACTTCGATGCCGGGCAAGGAATCCCGTTTCTCGACCTCGATGTGCTGGCGGTCGGTCCGGTCGTCAATGACGTGTCGCGAGAGTTCGACCGATATTGGGCCAGCGGTTCCTCGTATCCAGCTCATCTCGTGCTCCCTGCGGTCAATGTGGCGTCGGCCGCGATGCTCATCAAACAGGATCCGGCCTCGCTGGTCTATACCGAGGCTATAGCCCGGGCGCCTTTCGTTCGCGAGATGCTTGCCCACCGTCTGCCCTTCGAATGGGCAGAAGTCCGTCTGCTCAGCGACGACCCGCGAAAGGGCCTGGGGCTGGCGACCGATGACGAGTTGCTGTGGTCGCAGCTCAAGCGAATCCTGAAAACGCCTAAGCGCCAGTTGTTGGTGGTGTCACCTTACTTCGTTCCCGGAACGGAAGGCGCCGACTTCTTTATCGCCTTGGCCAGGAACGGAGTGAAGATCACCGTGTTCACGAATTCGCTCGGCGCGACCGATGTGCCCGCCGTTTATGCGGGCTATGCGAGGCAGCGTAAGCGCCTCCTGGCAGCCGGCGTCGGGCTGTTCGAGTTGAAGAGCAGGGCGCCGGCTCCCGACGAC
>JAYTYH010000407.1:0-4726 GCA_043742485.1 Rhizobacter sp. | reverse complement strand
CTTGGTGCTCCCGGCGCCCTTCGGCGAACGTGACGCTGCTCTCGTTGAGTTCGTTTTGCACGCTCGCCTGGCGCTCGGCGGCTGCTTCGCGCAGCGACTCGAGTGCCTGGCGGTGGGCCAGAAAGTCGTCGCCGCTGGCGAGCGCCAGCAGGCCGAGCTTGCTGCGCAGCTCGTCGTAGCGCTGCGCTTTGGTGAAGCGCCGTTGCCGCTCGCCCTCCACGCGCTCGATGTCGAGCTGAAGGCGCTCGATTCGGTCGCCGCCGTTATCGCCGATCGCGCGCCGCAACTCGCGCGCTTCGCCTTCTTGCGCGTGCTTCTTCTCGGCGAGGCGCGCGACGTGGCTGGCCTGCCGAGTCAGCTCGTCGTCCAGGTGTTTCAGCCGTTCCTCCAGCAGCGCCGCCTTGCGCTGCGCAAAGAAGGAACGCAGCGCCTCGCGACAGGCTCGCAGCGCTTCCATGCCGGCGGTCAGGTCGTCGTGACGAGCGCAGTCGGCGAGCAACGGTGTCAGCAGCTCGACCTGCCGCTTGGCCTTCAGGACTGCTTCGTGGGCGCGGTTGAGGTCCTCGAAGTGGCTGACGAGGGCGCTGATGCGCGGCGTCACGTCGAACGCTTCGAGCATGTGGCCGCGCACGAACTCCGTCAGATTGCCGACCGACTTCATCGACACGGTCTGATGGAAGAGGTCGAGCGCCTGCTCGCTTTGGATACCGAAGCGGCGCCGGAACGATGCTCCGTAAGGCGGGAAGCTGTCCTCGATGTCGACGCCGCTGGCGCGAAGGCGCTTCCTCAACTGCGCGATGTCGGGGCCGAAGCCGGCGAAGTCGACAGCGACGCTCAGGTCGCGATCGGCGACGACGTAGAAGCGCGCCGGCGGCGCCTGCGGGTCCTTCGACCAGAACACCTGGGCCAGCGTCACCGTCTGGTCGTAGCCGGCGTTGTAAAAGACGCCGAGCACGACGGAGTAGCTGTTGTGGTCACGCAGCGCCACCGGCCGGCCGGCGCCGCCGGCTTCGCTGCGCTCGGCCTTGTAGTAGCCGAAGACATAGGAGCGCAGGGTTCGCTCGCGGGTGTCGGCGCCGGCCGCCTTGTTGTAGGCGACGCGATGCGCCGGCACCAGCAGCGTCGTGAGCGCGTCGACGAGGGTCGACTTGCCGGAGCCGATGTCGCCGGTCAGCAGGGCGTTGCGGCCGTTGGCATGCAGCACCCAGACGCGACCGTCGAAGGTGCCCCAGTTCAAGACTTCGAGCCGGCGCAGCCGAAATCCGGCCAGCTGCTCGTCGGCCAGGAAGTCGAGCCCGAGGGCGTCACTTTTCATCGCCGCCTGCAAGTTGCGCGCGGTAGGCAGCCAGGCGGGCATCGAACTCCGCAAGCCACTGCGCATCGACGAAGGTCTTCAGGATGCGCTGCACCTCGATCGTGTTGTCCTGGCCGCGCAGGCGGCGCACGAAGCCGAGGTCGGCGATCTTGTTGAGGTGGCCGTCGATCTGGTCGATCAGCCTAGCCTCGTTGCTGCCCTCGGGCAGGAAGACGCGGACCATTTCGGCGACCTGCTCGCGCGTCAGGATGAGGCGCGTGTCGTTGCCGCCGGCATCGAATTCGGCGAGCTTCTTGCGCAGCAGCGCCAACAGCAGGCTGACCGGAAACGACAGCGGCCGGCGAACGATGAGGCGCGGCAGGCGCGGCGCCGCGTCGTCTTCGGGTTCGGGCAGCGAGCGCAGGTAGGCGAAACCTTCGGCCTCGTCGAGCATCAGTTCGAGGCCGAGCACGGCGACGTAGTCGCGCACGCCGTGCTGCAGATCGAGCAGGGCGTGCCACTGCGCAGGGTCGCTTTCCCGGTAGAGCACGCCCTTCAGCAAGGGCACGACCAGGGCGCCGAGGCCGCCTTCGGTCGGTGCCGGCGTGGAGGTCGATCGCGGCGCTTCGTCCATCGCCTATCTTGAAAAGATCACGATCGGCAGGCTCGCCTGCTTGCGGGTGCCGTTGGCCGCGATCCAGGTCACGACGTCGACCGTGTCATCGTCGCTCATCGTGCCGGCCCGTTCGGCGGCGAGCTCGAGATAGGCGATCAGCTCAGCCAGACCCCGCTGCAAGGGCCGATCTCGAAGCAGTTGCGACAGGCTCACCTGGGCGCGCCCGAGCAGGCTCTGCTCGATGTGGCGCCGCAGTGCTGCCTTGTCGACGACGAACTGCGTGAACAGGGCGCTGGTGTCGAGCGCCGCTTCGCCGGATTCGAGCCGCGCGCCGGCGATGACCGGCTTGACCGGCGGGCTGTACAGCGGCCGCTCCATCGGCAGCTCGACGGCCGCGGCGGTCTCGGCGATGGTCGTGAACTCGCCTGCAGGAGGAGCGTCGCGCACGGCCAGTGCCGCCGTCTCGATGCTGCGCAGGATGTCCATGATGCGGCGGTTCTCGAGCCAGGCCTGGTCGTCGAGGAAGCGGCGCAGCTGCTGCGACAGCAAGGCCACGGTGCGCTGGGCATGCTCGCCGGCTTCGAGCCAGTCGTAGTGAACGCGGCGCAAGCGCGGGTCGGGCTCGAGCTTGGCGACGGCAGCCAGGCTCAGCACTGCGTCGAGCCGCGTCGTCATCTCCTCCTGGCGTGCCTGCGACATCAGGAAGTCCCAGAACGAACGAAAGCTCCGGCCCTGATCGGAATCGGCGATCTGGTCGCGCTCGCCCATCACTTCCTGCAGCAGCGCGCCTTTGCCGCCGCCCCACAACGCGATGCGCTCGCGCACCCGCCGGTCGAGGCCGCGAAAGTTGTGCTCGACCTCGCGAAAGTCGGCAAGCAGGTCACGGGCGAGAGCAGCAAACTGCAGAAAGCGTTCCTTCAGCGCGGTGTCGCTCAGCACGGCGAAGTCGCCGGCCTCGACGCGCTCGATCTCCCGGTCGATCTCGGCGCGGCGGCGCTGCAGCTCGCGCAGGCGCAAGGCGGGATCGGACTGGCTGCCTTCGCTCATCTGCTCGAGCAGGGAAAACAAGGTGAGCAGGCGCGATTCGGTGCCGACGAAGGCGCGTTCGGCGAGGCTGGCGAGCCAGGCGATCGCCTTTTCTGCGGCCGGCGTCGGGTCGAAATGCGGCTCGTCGGAGCCCGGCGGGTAGAACTTGCGCAGCCAGCCGCGCTCGTTGGCGGCCCAGTCGTCGAGGTACTCGAGCGCGGATTTCGGATACGAACCTTCACCGCCCTCGCTGCGCAAGGCGAACAGGGTGTCGTCGAGCGCTTCGGCGAGCGTCGATTGACGCATCGATCGCACATTGGCGACGACGAAGGCGCGGTGCAGAAAGCTCGCGACCAGCGGCGCCGAGTCGGCCAGCAGCAGCCGCCAGGCCGGGTGGCGGCTGCGCATCGCCGCGAGCGTGCCGTGGTCGAGCGTCATACTTCCATTTTCGCCGACCGCGGCCTCGGTACCGACGCATGCAGCTGGACATCTTTTCGCACAGCCGCGACGTGATGTTGCGCAACGATGTCGTGGCGGCGTTGGAGCGCCGCGATGCCGAGGCCGCCCGAGCGGCGCGGCGAGTGCTCCAAGGCGAGTTCCCGGACGATGACACCCTGGCCGCGCAGGCCGTCTTGATCGCTGCTCTCGCGTCGACTGGCGACGGGCTCTTTGCCAGTCACCAAGCTGTGCGCAACGCGCGCATGGTGCTCGCCGAGGCCGTCGTGCCGGCCGCGCAACGGGTACTCGGCGATGCGGCGGGGCCGGCCTGGCTCGTGCCTCTTTGGCGGGATCTGGCCGAACGCTCGGCCGCGCTGCAGTTCCGGGCCGATGCGGCCGACGAGCATGCCGCGCCGCTCTGGCTGCGCGCCGGTGATTGGGCTGCCGCGGCCGCTGCCGTCGGCGGGATCGAGTCGTGGCAGCGCATTCCGGCGCCGCTCGGCTGGATGGCCGAAGCACGCCATCACAGCGACGGCCTCGATGCGGCGTGGCCCTTGCTCGTCGAGCTCGCCTGGCTCGCGCCGAAGCGTTTCGATCTCGTCTCGCGGGTATTGGCCGACGCTTCCCTCGAACGCTTGCGCAAGCGTTTCGATGCCGCTTTCGAAGGCGAAGGCAGCGTCGCCGATCTGGCCTGGTTCCCGGCCTGGCTGCTCATTGATGCGCCCAGGCTCGCTGCTGTCGTCGGCCGGGCTCAGGCTTCGCTTCAGGAGCCGCCCGAGCGCGCCATGCGGCTGCTCCTTGACCTCCTCGAGCTGGAACGGCAAGGCCGGCACCATGATCTCGTCGCCCGGCGCCGTGAACTGCGCGGACTGAACGCGAGCCTGTATGCGTTGTACATGGCAACGCGCTGAGGCTCGGACGGGGTTCTGTCCGCTACAGCGGCACGACCCCCGGCAGCCCTTTCATTTTCCTGTCGAAGCTGCGCAGCGACTCGCAACCCGACAGCTGCGCCTTGATGGCCAGCAAACAGTCCACGAAGTCGGCCGGGCCGCGCTCATAGAGCGTCGTGGCCTGAGCCATGGCAGCCGCCGATTCCAGTTGCACGGTGGCATTGCCGGCGAGTGCGCGCAATACGGCGACGATGTCGTTGCGAGGACGACCATAGCTGCGATCGAGGGCCCAGACCAACTCGGCCAACACGATGTCGGCGATCCACAAGGAGTCGTCCTTGTCAGCATGGGCGTCGAACAGCGCGCGCGCTTTCGCCGCCTGCGCCACATCGTCGTTGACGAACAGCCGAACGAGCACGTTGGTGTCGACGGCAATCACGTCGCCGTCACTTCTTGCGGCGG
>JAYTYH010000406.1:0-13961 GCA_043742485.1 Rhizobacter sp. | reverse complement strand
GGCGGTGACGGCGGCGATGTCGCCGGCTTTGAGGTCGTGGGCGCGCATCGCCTCCTGCAGCGCGTCGGCCGCCGGGTGGGTGTGGCGGCACGAGGCATGGAACTTGAACGAAGTCTCGGGCAGGGCCCAGCGCGAGCCGAGACGATCGACCAGGCGGGCCGGATCGGCGTCGCTGGACAGACCTGCGGCCATGCCCTGCTTGCCGTCGAAGATGCGCTTGGCGCCGGTGAAGCCGTCGGCGGCCAGGTAGGCCGCGGTCAGGCCGGCAGAGGCGGCGTGCGCGGTGTGCAGCTGTTTCGAGTCGGCGCCGTCGCGCAGAAATTCCCACAGCCCCGCTGCCTGCGTGCCGGCCGAGCCGAATGCATGCGCCATCTGGGCGGCATCGAGTCGAAGGAGCGAGCCGGTCGCGGCCGCTGCCGCAAGCGTTCCCGCGGTGCCCGTGGTGTGGAAGATCTTGTAGTGGGAGCGGCCGAGGAATTCGCCGACGCGGATGCCGACCTCGTAGCCGGCGACGACCGCCGTCAGCAGCTCGGCGCCGCTGCGGCCGAGCGCCTGCGCGACAGCGAGCGCCGGCGGGAAGACGACCGTCGCGGGATGGAGCACCGAAGCGTTGTGCAGGTCGTCCTGCTCGGCAACGTGAGAGGCGGCGGCGTTGGCCATTGCCGCCATCAACGGGCTGGTGCCGCGTCGATGGATGAGCAGCTCGCTCGGGCCGTCGGCCGGGCCCATGCGCCCTGCGAAGCGGGCGATCGTCTCGACCGGTCGCGCGCCCTTGCCGGCGAGCGCCGAGCCGAGCCAGTCGATCATCAGGTCCTCGGCGCGGTCGAGCACCTCGGCCGGTATCGCCTCGATGCGCAGCTCGGCAGCGAAGCCGGCCAGCACTTGCCCGGGATGGCTCTCGCTCATGGCTTTCCTTCAGCAGGGTTCAGGTTGCGGCCTCACACCGCGCCTTCGCCGTGCAGCGCGGCGATCGCGCTGGCGTCGAGTCCGATCTCGGCGAGCAGCGCGTCGGTGTGGGCGCCGAGCGCCGGCACGGCGTCGATGCGGACATCGTCGACCGTGCGTGCTCCCGGCGGCAGCAGCGCCGGCACCGGGCCCGACGGCGTCTCGACTTCGATCCAGCGGTGGCGCGCCTGCAGTTGCGGGTGACTCCAGACGTCGCTCATCGTGTTGACGCGCGCGTTGGCGATCTGCGCTGCGTCGAGACGCTCGACGACCTGGCCACCGGTCATGCCCGCGAAGGCCGCGACGATGATCGCGTGCAGCTCCGAGCGGGCCCCGGTGCGTGCCGCGTTCGAGGCGAACCGCGGGTCGCGGGCGAGGTCGGGCTGGCCGAGAACGCGCTCGCAAAAGCCCTGCCATTCGCGCTCGTTCTGCAGCCCGAGCATGACGACAGTGCCGTCGCCGGCCGGGAACGGCCCGTACGGATAGATCGTCGCGTGCGCGGCACCGGTGCGCGGTGGCGGCGCCGCGCCGTCGAAGGCGTAGTAGAGCGGATAGCTCATCCACTCGACCATGCTCTCGAGCATGGAGATGTCGATGCGCTTGCCGACACCGGTGCGACCGCGTTCGATGAGGGCGGCGAGGATGCTGCTGTACGCGTACATGCCGGCGGCGATGTCGGCGATCGAGCAGCCGGCCTTCGCCGGCTCGTCGGCGCTGCCGGTGATCGACAGGAACCCCGACTCGCTCTGGATCAGCAGGTCGTAGGCCTTCTTGTCGCGGTAAGGGCCCGGGTGCTCGGAATCGTCGCCGTAGCCGGAGATGTCGCAGACGATGAGCCCCGGATGCGCTTCGCGGAGCACCTCGTACGACAGGCCCATGCGCGCCGCTGCACCGGGAGCGAGGTTCTGGACCAGCACGTCGGCCTTGGCCAGCAGCTTGTCGAGCACGGCCGGCGCGGCGCGGTGCTTGAGGTCGAGCGAGAGGCTTTCCTTGCTGCGGTTGGTCCAGACGAAGTGCGACGCGAGGCCTTTGACGCGGGAGTCGTAGCCACGCGCGAAGTCGCCCGTGCCCGGCCGCTCGACCTTGATGACGCGGGCGCCCTGGTCGGCGAGCTGGCGCGTGCAGAACGGCGCCGCGATCGCGTGCTCGAGGGTGACGACGGTGATGCCTTCGAGTGCTCTCACGCAGAGTCCTAGAAGGAGCGCGGCAGGCCGAGCAGATGCTCGGCGACGTAGCTCAGGATGAGGTTGGTCGAGATCGGCGCCACCTGGTAGAGCCGGGTCTCACGGAACTTGCGCTCGACGTCGTATTCGTGCGCGAAGCCGAAGCCGCCGTGGAACTGGATGCAGGCGTTGGCCGCCTCCCAGCTCGCCTTGGCAGCGAGGTACTTGGCCATGTTGGCCTCGGCGCCGCACGGCTGCTGCGCATCGAAGAGCGCGCAGGCACGAAAGCGCATGAGGTCGGCGGCCTCGATCTCGATGTAGCTCTCGGCGATCGGAAACTGCACGCCCTGGTTCTGGCCGATCGGCCGCCCGAAGACGATGCGCTCGCTCGCGTACTTGGTGACGCGGTCGATGAACCAGCGGCCGTCGCCGATGCACTCGGCGGCGATCAGCGTGCGCTCGGCGTTGAGGCCGTCGAGGATGTAGCGGAAGCCCTTGCCTTCTTCGCCGATCAGGTTCTCGGCCGGGATCTCGAGGTTCTCGAAGAAGAGCTCGTTGGTTTCGTGGTTGACCATGTTGGCGATCGGCCGCACCGTCATGCCGCTCCGCTCGGCCTCGCGCAGGTCGACCATGAAGATCGACATGCCTTCGGTCTTCTTCTTCACCTCGGCGAGCGGCGTCGTGCGGGCGAGCAGGATCATCCAGTCGCTGTGCTGCACACGCGAGATCCAGACCTTCTGGCCGTTGACCACGTAGCGGTCGCCTCGCCTGACGGCGGTGGTGCGGATCTTCGTCGTGTCGGTGCCGCTCGTGGGCTCGGTGACGCCCATCGACTGCAGACGCCACTCGCCGCTGGCGATCCGGGGCAGGTAGAGCTGCTTTTGCGCGGCGCTGCCGTGGCGCAGGAGCGTGCCCATGTTGTACATCTGGCCGTGGCAGGCGCCGGCGTTGCCGCCCGAGCGGTTGATCTCTTCCATGATCACGCTCGCCTCGGCCAGGCCGAGGCCGGAGCCGCCGAATTCCTGTGGAATCAGGGCCGCCAGCCAGCCGGCGCTCGTCAGCGCGTCGACGAAGGCTTCGGGATAGGCACGCCTGGCATCGATGTCGCGGTGATAGGCATCCGGGTAGTCGGCGCAAAGCGCGCGCACCCCGTCGCGGATGTCCTGGTACTTGTCGGGCGGTGTCTTCAGCATGGCGCGTCGGTTCGAAGTGATCAGGCGATCTCGGCGCGGGCCTGCATCGCCAGGCCGCCTTCGCCGTTGGCGGCCCACAGCGCGAAGCTGCGCTCGCCGTCGGCGCGGCCGCAGACGCTGAACGGGCGGCCGTCGAAGAGCGGGCTCACCGCCTTGAACTCGAAGCGCGTGACGACGGCGTCGGGGTGCTCCCGACGCAGCAGGTCGAGCAGCAGCGTCGCGATCAGCGGCCCGTGCACGACCAGGCCCGGGTAGCCCTCGACGGCGGTGGCATAGCTGCGGTCGTAGTGGATGCGGTGGCCGTTGAAGGTGAGCGCCGAGTAGCGAAAGAGCAGCACCTCGTCGGCCACGATCCGGCGCGAGAAGGCGGCGTCGTTCGGCGCCGGCGGCGGTGTCGGCGCGGGCGTGCCGATCGCCGGCATCTCGCGGTAGACGATGTCGTGCGCGTCGAGTACGGCGACGCCCGAGCCGGTGGCGATCTCGTGGGCGACGGTGACGAAGACAAGCGGCCCGGACCGCGCCTGCTTGGTCACGACCGAGGCGATCCGCGACGTGCGCGCCACCTCGTCGCCGACCCGCAGCGGCTGCACGAAGCGCAGCCGGCTGCCCGCCCACATGCGACGCGGCAGGGCGATCGGCGGCAGGAAGCCGCCGCGCCTCGGGTGGCCGTCGGGGCCGATCTCGTGCTGCCTTGCGAGCGGCAGAAAGTAGAGCCAGTGCCAGAGCGGCGGCACCGGTGTGCCGGGCCCAGGCAGCGGGTCGTCGCGGTCGAGCGTGGCCGCGAGTGCGGCCAGCGGCGTCGGCGTGATCGTGTCGGCGCGCGATTCGCTGCGGCCGATCCAGTCGGAGGGGTCGTCGGTCAGTGGCATGGCGGGATGGCTGTCACGACGGCGGCGCGGGCAGCGTCGTCGGCGCGACCGTCTGCAGCGATTGGATCACGTCGCTCGCAGACCTCGCCGTCGAACCTCAGCGGGCGTTCCTGACCGCCTCGCCGAGTTCGACCACCGCCAGCGCGTAGTAGCTCGACCAGTTGTAACGCGTGATGGCGTAGAAATTCGACGTGCCGGCGATGTAGGTCGGTGCGGCCTCGCCGTTCTGCAGCTCCACGAGAGCCAGCAGGCTGTCCACACCGAGCGCCTCCTGCGGCAGCACGGTGCCCTGCTGGAGCATCTGTATCGGCGTGAAGGTGGGAACAATGTCGGGCGCGAGCAGCGCGGCACGGCTCGGCGTGTCGGTGGGTGGCCTGACGGCGAAGCGCACCGGCAGGCCGCGCTTCCAGCCGAACTCGGCCAGGTAGTTGGCGACGCTGCCGATCACGTCGGCGCCGCTGGCGTGCAAATCGACGTGGCCGTCGCCATCGAAGTCGACCGCGTACCTGTTGAAACTCGACGGCATGAACTGCGCCATGCCGATGGCGCCGGCGTAGCTGCCGCGCCAGGCCAGCGGGTCGACGCCTTCGCTCCTGCAGAGCACGAACCAGTTCTCGAGCTCGTCCTTGAAGAACTCGCTGCGGTCCTTGCCCCCGGCGGGGAAGTCGAACGACAGGGTGGCCAGCGCGTCGATGATCCGGAAGTCGCCCATCTGGCGGCCGAAGATCGATTCGACGCCGACGATGCCGACCACGATCTCGGCCGGCACGCCATAGATCTCGTCGGCTTGCGCCAGCCACTTCTCGTTGGCGCGCCAGAAGGCAGCACCGGCGCGGATGCGCATCGGCTCGACGAAGCGGGAGCGATAGAGCGCCCAGTTCTTCGCCGTGCCGGCCGGCGCCGGCATGATGTAGCGGGCCACGCTCGGAATGAATCGGGCGCTCGCCAGGGCGGCGCGAACCGCGGCAGCGTCGAGGCCACGGCGCTCGGCGACGGCGTCGGCGAAGCGCATCACATCGTCTCGGCCGCCGTAAGTGACGAGGTCGGGGGCGCCGTCGTCGGCTACCGCAGCCTGCCGCGATATCGGTGGCTTCCTCTTCGCCGCGAGCGCAGCGTCGAGGGGCAACGCCGAAGCGAGGGCGGCGAGAACGAGACGGCGTCTGGAAGCGAGCGTGGACATGCGAAAAGTCTACGACGGCGCCGCGCTTCGCAACTGCCGGGCGCGCCTCGTGAAGGCACGCGTCAGGGCGCGGTCGGGCCGCGGCGCGGCCGCGCGGCCGTAACGCTGCGCTTCGAGCGCGTCGAGCATCTTCGCCAGCGCTTCGCCGCCCTGGCTGGCTGGTCCGAAGCGAGCCCGCACGCGCTCGGCCAGCGTGCGCGGCGCCTCGTGCGCAGCGGCGGCGATGCCGAGCGCACGCAGCGCCTTCTTCATGCGCTCGAGCTGGCGCAGCCACGGGTCGGTGCGGTGGCGGTCGATCCAGGTCCACGCCGCGCCGGCCAGCGCCAGGGTGCTCAACGACCCGGCCAGCAGCAGCGCCAGGTCTTCCCATCCTGGCGACGAGAAGCCGAGGCTCTTCAGCACGTCGAGCTGGGCGCCGCGCGTGTAGTTGAGCACCCATTGGTTCCAGCGGTTGTTGACGGCTTCCCAGCCACTCCGCAACTGCGCAAGAAGCTCCGGGCTCATGGTGTCGAAGGCGTCGGCGACGAAGCCCGGCTGTGGCGCCAGCCGCCGGCTGCGGCCGATGCGGTCGGGTGCGACGGCTCCCGTCGGGTCGGCGCGAACCCAGCCCGTGCCCGGCTGCCAGTACTCGGCCCAGGCGTGCGCCGAGCTCTGACGAACGATGTAGAAGCCGTCGGTCGGAACCGGGTCGGTGCCCTGATAGCCGGTGACGACGCGGGCCGGCACGTTCATCGCCCGCATGACGACGACGAAGGCGGCGGCGAAGTGCTCACAGAAGCCTTCCTTGCGATCGAGCCAGAACTCGTCGATGGCGTCGCGCCCGTAGCCGCCGGGCGAGAGCGTGTAGCTGTAGCCGCCGCCCCGGATGCGCCCGAGCACGGCCTGGGCGAGCACGTTCGGCGAGGCGCCGCGGTTGCCGGGCTGCACGTAGAAGTCGCGGGCCCAGGCGATGGTGCGCGGGTTGAAGCCGGGCGGCAGTTCGAGGCTCTCCTGAAGCTCGCCGTTGCGGCGCGGCGCGCCGAGCACGAAGCGCGTCTGCGCAACGGCGTCGAAGCGGGCCCGCTCGTAGAGCGGCCGGTCGGCCAACCACTGCAGGTCGTCGCGCGGGCTGATGCGATAGCCCTCGGCCGGCTGCACCGCGGTGGTCGCTTCGAGCAGAGGCAGCGAGGCCAGCCGCAGCGGTTCGAGCGTGACCTGGTAGCGGATCGGCGGCCCGCTCGTCTTCAGGTCGGGCAGGCGGGCGACGTTGGTCGGGATCGCGACCGGCGGCCCGAGCGGGCGCCACTCGGTGCCGTCGAAGCGCGTCAGCACGGGGCCGCGGAAGTACATGTCGGCGGGAGAGGGCACCGCGCCCTCGAAGCGCAGCCGCATGGCGATCGAATCGTCGCTCGCGACCTCGGCCACTGAACCCATCTTCATGGTGTTCGACAGGCCCGTCTTCGAGATGCCGTCTTGCGGCACGCCCCAGAGCGGGCCGATGCGCGGGAACAGCACGAAGAGCAGCGCCATCACCGGCGCCCCGAGCAAGGCGGTGCGCAGCGCCAGCCCGCCAGCCTGGCGCAGGCTCGGCTGGCCGACCGGCATGTGGGCCAGCACCACGGCCGTCAGCAAGCCCCACACCGAGACCAGCATCGCCGCCGCCACCAGCAGCGACTGCGAGTAGAAGAAGTGGGTGAGGATGATGAAAAAGCCCAGGAAGAAGACGACGAAGGCGTCGCGCCGGGCCCGCAGCTCGAGCGTCTTCAGCGCCATCAGCGCCACTGCGAGGGTGACGCCGGGCTCCTTGCCGAGAAGCGTGCGGTACGAGAAGAACGTCAGGCCGATCGCCATGACGAGCACGCCGATGAGCCACCAGCGGCCGGGCAGGGCGGCGTTGACGAGTGCCAGCCGGGCCCGCCAGGCGAGCACGACGGCAGTGAGCGCGATCGCCCACGCCGGCAGGTGCGAGGCGTGCGGCAACACCGTCCAGGCGATGACGGCGAGCAGGAACCAGGTGTCGCGCGTCTCGCGCGGCAGCTTCGACCAGCCCGGCCAGCGCGGCACGAGCTTCATCGCCGTCATTCGCGTGCTCAGGCTCGCCACAGCGCCAGGGCTTCGAGGCAGGCCGTGCGCTGCGCTTCGCCGACCGCAGGCGCCAGCTCGGTGCCCGGCAAGCGCAGGCCGTAGTCGGCGCCAGCGCGGTGGGCCGCGAGCGTCCATGCGGCCAGTCGCGAGAGGCGGTCTTCGGCGGCGAGCGAGCCGCAGGCGGCCCAGTCGAGCCAGAGCTCCTGGCGGGTCGACACGCTGGTGTCGCGGCTGACGAGTTCGGCGCCGGTCTCGAGTGCCTGCGCCGCCTTTTTCCAGGCGACGAGCTTGAGCGGATCGCCGCGGCGATAGGCGCGTACGCCCTCGATCTCGCCGCCGTCGTTGCTGCGCGATTGCGCGGCGCCGCCGCTGATCGGCCGCGCCTTCGGCAGTGTCGGCGGCTGCGCTTCGAGGCGCGGGTAGACGAGCAGCCGGGCCGCCGGCCGCCACACCGTCCAGGCCCGGAAGAGGCCGAGCGGGAAACGCGTCTCGGCGCTCAGCGTCGGCACCTCGTGCAGGCCGCGCGCCATCGGAACGAAGCTGACGTGGGAGACCGCCTGGCCGCCGGCGGGCACGTCGGTCCAGGTCAGCGTCGACTCGGCCGCGTCGAGCAGGCGCAGGCCAATGCCGAAGCGGGCCGAAGACGGGCTCGTCATCTGCAGCTCGAGCACGGCGCCGTCGCCGGCGAAGGCGGGCGCCGGCGGCCGCAGGTGCAGCGTCAGGCCGCGCAGCGTGCCGTGCGTGAGGTGCATCGAGACGAGGCCGCTGCCGGCCAGCAGAAAGGTCAGCACGTAGCCGAGGTTGAGCTGGTAGTTGACGGAGGCGAGCAGAAGCACGAACAGCGTCAGCGCGAACATCCAGCCGGCACGCGTCGGCAGGATGTAGATGTTGCCTTGCGTCAGCAGCTGGCTGTCGGTGCGTGGCAGTCGGGACTGCCACCAGGTGCGAAACCGGCTGCGCACGAGGACGGCCGGGTTCAGCTGCGCTGCCGTGATCACGGCAGAGGCACCGCCTCGATCATGGCGCGCACCTGCTCGGTACGGCCGCGGCCGGCACCAGCCGCAGGCACGAGCCGATGCGCGATCGTCTGCGGCAGGATGTACTGGATGTCGTCGGGCGCGACGTAGTCGCGACCGCCGAGCAGCGCCCGCGCCCGCGCCGCCCGCAGGACGGCGACGCCGGCGCGCGGCGACAGCCCCTCAACGAACCAGGCACCCGATCGCGTCGCCGCGATCAACGACTGCAGGTAGTCGAGCAACGCGTCCGACGCATGCACGGCCTGCACCGTCTTCTGCGCCGCCAGCAGCTCGGTCGGAGACATCACCGCCTGCAGCCGGCCGACGGCCTCGCGGCGGTCGGCGCCGGCGAGCAGCTCGCGTTCGCTCTTGCGATCGGGATAGCCGAGCGTGATGCACATCAAGAAGCGGTCGAGCTGCGACTCCGGCAGCGGATAGGTGCCGAGCTGGTCGGTCGGGTTCTGCGTCGCGATCACGAAGAACGGCGCCGGCAAGGCGCGGGTCTCGCCCTCGACCGTGACCTGGTGCTCTTCCATCGCTTCGAGCAACGCGCTTTGCGTCTTCGGGCCGGCGCGATTGATCTCGTCGGCGAGCAGGACCTGCGCGAAGACCGGGCCGGCGTGGAACACGAAGGCCTCCTTGCTGCGCTCGTAGACGCTGACGCCAATGAGGTCGCTGGGCATCAGGTCGGCGGTGAACTGGGTCCGTGAAAAGCGCAGGCCGAGCGAGACGGCGATGGCGTGCGCGAGGGTGGTCTTGCCGACGCCGGGAACATCCTCGATGAGCAGGTGGCCGCCGGCCAGCATGCAGGCGACGCAGTCCTCGATCTGGGCCTGCTTGCCTACAATGATCGACCCGATCTGTCTGACGAGTTCGGACAGCTGGGCGGCGAGAGGTCGGCTCATCGCATCGACCTTACTAGAAAACCCCTGTTTCGATCCCTTCATGACCACGGCGTTTTACACACATCCGGACTGTCGTCGACACGACATGGGCGCGGGCCATCCCGAATGCCCGCAGCGCCTCGACGCCATCGATGACTTCCTGCTTGCCTCGGGTCTCGGCGCAGCGCTCGAACACCGCGAAGCGCCCGAGGTCGACCTCGCCGACCTGGCGCTGGCGCACAGCAGCGGCTACGTCGACGAGCTGCGCGACTTGCTGGACGGCGTCACCGCTTCCGGCGAGCTGCGCGCCATCGACGCCGACACCGTCGCCTCGCCCGGCACCTGGGCCGCGGTGGTGCGGGCCGCGGGCGCTGCCGTCGCCGCCACCGACGCCGTCATCGACGGCGCCGTCCGCAACGCCTTCTGCTCGGTGCGGCCGCCCGGCCACCACGCCACCCGCGACCGCGCCATGGGCTTCTGCTTCTTCAACAACGTGGCCGTCGCAGCGCGCCACGCGCTAGACGTGCGCGGCCTCGAGCGCGTCGTGATCATCGACTTCGACGTCCATCACGGCAACGGCACCGAGGACATCATCGCCGGCGACGAGCGCGTGCTCATGGCCAGCATCTTCCAGCACCCGCTCTATCCGTACACGGGGGCGGTGCCGATGGGTACCAACATGGTCAACGTGCCGGTGCCGCCCTATGCGCGCGGGCCCCAGGTGCGGGCGCTGATCGAGGAAAACTGGCTCGAACGGCTCGACGAGTTCGCGCCGCAGATGGTGTTCGTCTCGGCCGGCTTCGACGCCCACCGCGACGACGAGCTCGGCCAGCTCGGTCTCGTCGAGGCCGACTACACGTGGATCACCGAGAAAATCGTCGCCCTCGCCGGCAAGCACGCGCAGGGCCGCATCGTGTCGTGCCTCGAAGGCGGCTACAACCTCGGTGCCCTGGCCCGGAGCGTCGCCGCGCATCTCAGAGTGCTGGTGAAGTGAGAGCCGCCACGGTCTCTGCGTTCACTGCCCCCCAAGGCCGCGCCGGCCGCCTTGGGACGGCCCGGCGGCGGCCGGGTCTTTTTCAGGCACCGTGATCCGTTCCTTCGATGTCAAGGCGTTCGACGAACTCGTCGTCGCCCTGACGCAGCCGGGCGCCATCGCCGAACTCGGCATCCTCGCGGCCTGCCTGCTGCTGGCCTGGCTCGTCGTCTTCCTGATTCGCGGTCGGTCGCGGCCGGTGGCCTCGGTCTGGTTCGGCAACCAGATCTTCGACGGCGTGCTCTTCCCGGTGCTGGCGCTCTCGCTCGCCTTCGCTGCCCGCACTGCGCTCGCCGCAACGATCCGGCCGGCGGTGTTCAAGGTCGCGATCCCGATCCTGATCTCGCTCGTCGTCATCCGCCTCAGCGTGCGGGTGCTGAGCCGCACCTTCCCGAGCGTGTCGTGGGTGCGCACGGTCGAGCGCAGCATCTCCTGGCTGGCGTGGATCGGCGTCGTGCTGTGGGTGACCGGTGTCTCGCCGATGGTGCTCGACGCCATGGACGACGTCCATTGGAAGATCGGCACCGCCAACGTCACCTTGCGCAACCTGCTCGAGGGCACGATCACCGCCGGCATCGTCATGGTGCTGGCGCTCTGGATCTCGGCGGGCATCGAGCGCAAGCTTCTCTCGGGCAGCGGCCACGATCTGTCGCTGCGCAAGATCGCCGCCAACCTGGTGCGGGCGCTGCTGCTCTTCGTCGGCCTGATGTTCGCCCTCTCGGCGGTCGGCATCGACCTGACGGCGCTCTCGGTGCTCGGCGGCGCCATCGGCGTCGGCCTCGGCTTCGGCCTGCAGAAGATCGCCGCCAACTACATCAGCGGCTTCGTGATCCTGGCCGAACGCAGCCTGCGCATCGGCGACATGGTCAAGGTCGACAACTTCGAAGGTCGCATCACCGACATCCGCACCCGCTACACCGTGATCCGCTCGCTCGGCGGCCGCGAGGCCATCGTGCCGAACGAGACGCTCATCACCCAGCGGGTCGAGAACCTGTCGCTCGCCGACCCGCGGGTGCTGGTTCAGACGGGAGTGCAGGTGGCCTACGGCACCGACGTCCGAGCCCTGCAGCCTCAGCTCATCGCCGCCATCGCCGCCGTGGCCCGCGTCATCGACGATCCCAGCCCGGCCGTCCAGCTCGCCTCTTTCTCCTCCGACGGCATGGACCTCGTCATCAACTTCTGGATCCGCGACGCCGAGAACGGCCAGGGCAATGTCAAGTCCGACGTCAACCTTGCCGTGCTCGAGGTGCTGAACCGCGAAGGCATCGAGATCCCGTTCCCGCAACGCGTCGTCCACGCCGTCGTCTTGGCGGAAAAGAGCGACGCGCCCGACGGTGGCCTGGCCGAGGCCCGGAGCGCCGAGCCGGCGGCTTGAGGGCTTTGCGCCGGCGGCGCGATGATCACGCCTTCGCACCTTGGGAGTCCCGCCATGCAAAGGTCCCTCGTCGCCCTCACTTTCAGCGCCGCAGCGCTGGGCTCGTTCGTTGCGCCGGCCTCGGCGCAGTCGCTGCGCTGCAAGACCGATCTCGCCAACATGGGCGACTCGAAGTCGGCCGTGTTCCTGAAGTGCGGTGAGCCCGTGCTCAAAGACTCGTTCTGCAAGCCGGCCGCGCAATTGCTGGCGCCGCCGCCGGCGCCCGGCGTCGCCAACGCCGTCGTGGTGCCGTGCGAGGCCGTCGAGGAATGGACCTACAAGCCGGGCTACGGCCAGTTCGTGACCGTCCTCCGCTTCGAGACCGGCGCGCTGGTGTCGATCAAGTACGGCGACCGCATCAAGTGACCGGGGCTGTCATCGGTGTTCTACCCGGCCGGCATCGCCGCGACCTTCTGGATACCGAGCGTCGCGCAGGCGAGCCACCTCGTCGTCGCGCTGACCCGGCTGATCCGGATCGCCGCGTCGAGCACGCGCTCGCCGCGGCACCGGCAGCCGGCCGGGCGCCTTGACGTGACGAGGATGGCCGACATGCGCCCAGTCACATCGATGCTGATCGGCTCCCTCGCGGCATGGGTGCTTGCCGGATGCGCCGCGTCCGGCCCGGTGCCGGCCGCAGCCGAGCCGCGTGGCGAAGCGCGGCAGTGCCCCGAGGGCGTCGCCGCCGCCAGCCGATGCGTGGCCGGGCGCGACAGCGCCGGTGCCTACTATTGGCTGGTCGTGCCGCCGGCGTGGAACGGCACGCTCGTCGTTCATTCGCACGGCGGCCCGGAGCTCGGTGCGCCGAGGGCCGCCCGCGCTGCCGATGACCTGAAGCGCTGGTCGGTGTGGAGCCGGGCCGGCTATGCCTATGCCGGCTCGGGCTACCGGCAGGGCGGTGTCGCCGTCACCTCGGCGGCCGAAGACAGCGAGCGCGTGCGCCGCATCTTCATCGCCGAGTTCGGCGCGCCGAAGCGTACGGTGCTGCACGGCCAGTCGTGGGGCGCCGGCGTGGCGGCCAAGGCGGCCGAGAAGTTCGGCGTGCCGGCGGCTGGCGGCAAGGGCCCGTACGACGCTGTGCTGCTGACCTCGGGCGTGCTCGGCGGCGGCAGCGCGTCGTACAACTTCCGGCTCGACCTGCGCGTGATCTACGAAGCCGTGTGCGGCAACCACCCGGCACCCGGCGAGGCCGCCTACCCGCTCTGGCAGGGCCTGCCACCCGGCTCGGCGCTGAGCCGGGGGCAGCTCTCGGCACGCGTCGACGAATGCACCGGTGCCGGCCGGCGCGGGGCCGACCGCACGCCGGAGCAGCAAGCCCGCCTCGACGCCATCACGAAGGTCGTGCGCATCCCCGAGCGTTCCGTCGCAAGCCACCTCGCGTGGGCGACGTGGCACTTCCAGGACATCGTCTTCGAGCGCCTCGGTGACCGCAATCCGTTCGGCAACGTCGGCGTGCGCTACCGCGGCTCCAGCGACGACGACGCGCTGAACGCCCGCGTCGTGCGCTACGCCGCCGACCCTGCCGCGCAGGCCGCCTTCGCCGCCGATGCCGACCTGAGCGGCCGCATCGCCGTGCCGGTGCTGACCGTGCATGCGGTCGACGACCCCATGGCCTTCGTCGAGCTCGAATCGTTCTTTCACGATCGCATGGTGCAGGGCGGCAGCGGGGATCGTCTCGTCCAGACCTTCACCGACGACCACGAGCACAGCTACCTCAGCGACGCGCAGTACGTGGCTGCCATGGCGGCGCTGCTCGCGTGGGTCGAGCATGGCGACAAGCCGACGCCGGAGCGCGTCGCCGCGCGCTGCTTCAGCGTGCCGGCAGCGTTCGATCCGGCCAAGGGCTGTCGTTTCCTGCCGGCCTACGTGCCGGCACCGCTGACCGAGCGGGTGCCGGCCCGATAGGCCGAATAGGCCGTGGACCACACCTTCTTCTCCGCCTTCATCCTGCTGTTGCTGGTACTCGACCCGTTCGGCAGCCTGCCGATCTTCATCCCGGTGATGCGCACGGTGTCGCCGCAGCGGCGCGCATTGGTCGCACTGCGCGAGGTGGCGATCGCGTTCGCCGTGCTTTGCGCCTTCATGTTCTTCGGCGAAGCCTTCCTGCGTGTGATGAGGCTCTCGGAGCGCTCGCTCGAGGTCGCCGGCGGCGTCATCCTGCTCATGGTCGCGATCCGCATGATCTTCAATCAGGGCGGTGGCG
>JAYTYH010000405.1:0-1694 GCA_043742485.1 Rhizobacter sp. | reverse complement strand
CTGGCGGGCCCTGCTCGGCATCGTCATGCTGGCGCTGGTGCTGGTCTTTCCGCTCGGCGTCGCCGGCGGGCTGAAGCGGCTCTTCCTCCGCGACGAGGCGCGGGCATGAGCGCGGCGCCGCTGCTCGCCGTGCGCGGCCTGAGCAAGTCGTTCGGCGGTATCCGCGCCGTGCACGCAGTGAGCTTCGACGTCGCAGCCGGCGAAATGCTGGCGCTGATCGGCCCGAACGGGGCCGGCAAGACGACCACCTTCAACATGGTCGGCGGCCAGCTCCCGCCCGACGCCGGCTCGGTCACGCTCGGCGGCACCGAGCTGCTCGGTCTGCGCCCCGACGCCGTCTGGCGCCTGGGCGTCGGCCGTACCTTCAAGATCGCCGAGACCTTCGCCTCGCTCACGGTGGTCGAGAACGTGCAGCTGGCGCTGCTCTCGCACGCCGGCGCCGTGCTCGGTTTCTGGAAGCGGGCCCGCGAGCAGCATCGCGACGAGGCGCTGGCGCTGCTGGCGAGCGTCGGCATGGCGGCGCAGGCCGAGCGCGCCATGAGCGTGCTCGCCTACGGCGACGTCAAGCGCGTCGAGCTGGCGATCGCGCTGGCCAACCAGCCGCGGCTGCTGCTGATGGACGAGCCGACGGCCGGCATGGCGCCGCGCGAGCGCAACGAGCTGATGGCGCTGGCGAAGCGGCTCGCCCGCGAGCGGACCATCGCCGTGCTCTTCACCGAGCACAGCATGGACGTGGTGTTCGCACACGCCGACCGGATCGTCGTGCTCGCGCGCGGCGAGCTCATCGCCGAAGGCCCGCCCGCCGCGGTGCGCGAGAACGCGCAGGTGCGCGAGGTCTATTTCGGCGGCGGCACGACCTTCGCGCGCGTCGCCGACGCGGTGTCGGGCGACGCCGGGCCGCCCCAAGGCGCGAGCGCGCCCTCGGGGAGCAGCGCCGCGGCGCCAGCCGCAAGCGAGGGGGCCGAATTCCGTGCTTGAGGTCGAGGCGCTCGATGCCTGGTACGGCCAGGCTCAGATCCTGTTCGGCGTCTCGCTGACGGTGAATGCCGGCGAGTGCGTCGCCCTGGTCGGCCGCAACGGCGCCGGCAAGTCGACGACGATGAAATCGATCATGGGCGTGATGGCGAAGAAGCGCGGCCGGGTCGCGTTCCGGGGCACCGACATCTCCGTGCTCGCGCCCTACCGCATCGCCCGCATCGGCCTCGGCTGGGTGCCGGAGGACCGGCGCGTCTTTACCGACCTCAGCGTGCGCGAGAACCTGGAGGTCGCCCGCCAGCCAGCGCGCACCGGCGCGCCGACGTGGACCGAGGACAAGCTCTATGCGCTCTTTCCGAATCTCGGTGCGATGGTCGATCGCCCCGGCGGCCGCATGAGCGGCGGCGAGCAGCAGATGCTGACGGTGGCGCGCACGCTGATGGGCAACCCCCACCTCGTCCTGCTCGACGAGCCTTCCGAAGGCGTGGCGCCGCTCATCGTCGAGGAGATGGCGCGCATGATCGTGGCCTTGAAGAAGGCCGGCGTCGCCATCCTGCTCTCGGAGCAGAACCTCCACTTCGCGCGCCTCGTGTCCGATCGGGCCGTGGTGCTCGAGAAGGGCGAAGTGAAGTTCGACGGCGCGATGGAAGCGCTGATGAGCGACGACGTGCTGCTGCGCACGCACCTGAGCATCTGAACGAAGGAAATCCATGGACCAG
>JAYTYH010000404.1:0-1557 GCA_043742485.1 Rhizobacter sp. | reverse complement strand
GTTGGTGCTGCGCGCCTCTTCGATCTGCTTCTTGAAGGTCGCGACCAGCGGTCCAAGAAGGCTGCCAGCGGGCCGACGACCAGCAGCGCTTCGGCGGCGTGCGCGATCCCGGCGACGCCCGGGCGTCATCCGGGACGCCCGCACCACGCCGCGAGCCCCTGCCACTGCGTGCGTTTCTGCCCTCGCTCGTCGCTTACGGGATGTTCGGCCTCGGCTACATCGGCTACATGACCTTCGTCGTCACCCTGCTGCGCGAGCAGCAACTGCGGCCGGTCGTGGTCGACGCGTTCTTCGCCATGCTCGGATTCGCCGTCGTCGCCTCGTCGTGGATCTGGGCGCGCATGCTGCAGCGTTTCCGCGGCGGCGAATCGATGGCCGTCCTCAACGGGTTGCTCGCCGTCGCCACCGTCATCCCCGTGACGAGCACCGCGCCGCTCGCGGTCTTCGCATCGGGGTTGCTGTTTGGCGCCGTCTTTCTTTCGCTCGTCGCCTCGACCACCGCACTGGTCAGGCACAACCTGCCGCCGCCGCAGTGGGCGGCCGGCATCGCCGCGTTCACGGTGGTGTTCGCGGCCGGCCAGATCGTCGGCCCGGTGTTGGTCGGCCTCGTCGCCGACCGCTTCGGCGGCCTCGGGCCAGGGCTCGCGGTCTCGGCGTTCGCGCTCGTCGTCGGCGCCCTCGCGGCGACGCGGCAGCGGCCGTTGGCTCGCGCGGGCTGAACCTGCCGCGGGCGCCACGCCGGTTCATCGGCGCGAGCGGCGATCGCCTGCATTCGTTGCCGCGCGGGTCACGGCGTCCCGCATTTCCGCCTTCGGGGTCAGGCCAGGAACGCGCCGATCGTCGCGTTGAGGAAGCGCGCGTCGCCGGCATCGGTGCTGGTCGCGGCGAGATGACCCTGGCGCGACGGGATCTCGACGAAGCATGCCGCGGGGATCGCGGCGGCAGCGTCGCGCGCCGCGCTCGCCGGGTTGAAGAGGTCGAGCGGCGGCGCCAGCAGCAGCGAGCGGGCACGGATCGCCGCCAGCGCGGCGGCCGTGTCGCCCGCATGGCCGATCGTCGTGCCGACGTCGTGGCCTTCGTAGGCCCAGGATTGGTAGAGGTAATCGTGGGCGTCGAAGCCGGTCGCCTGCAGACCGGCGACGACGCCGTCGAACCAGCGATGGACGGCGCCGGCATCGGCCAGGCCGAGCGCGCCGACGGCGTCGGGCGTGCGCATGAGCAGCGCGTTCATCAGGCCGGCGTAGGCCCGCCAGCCGCGTTCCGGCCTGGCCGTGAAGCCGAGTTCCCCGTGCCAGGCGGGGTCGGCGGTGAGGCAGGCACGCGCCGCCTCGATGACGAGCACGGCCCAGGCCGAAGTTTTGGCCATCGGCGTCATGGCGACGATGCGGGCCATGAAGCCGGGATGGCTCACCGCCCACTGCAGCGCCTGCATGCCGCCCATCGAAGCGCCGACGACGGCGTGCAGCCGCTCGATGCCGAGGTGCTCGACGAGCAGGCGCCGCTGCGCTTCGACCATGTCGCGCAGGCCGAAGCGCGGGAAGCGCAGACCGGGCTGGG
>JAYTYH010000403.1:0-2220 GCA_043742485.1 Rhizobacter sp. | reverse complement strand
GGGTCGGCCCGCCGTCGGTGCCGGTGACGAAGAACTCGTGCCCGTGGATGTGCATCGGGTGGTTCGTCATCGTCAGGTTGCCCATCCGGATGCGGACCTTGTCGCCCTGGCGCACGTTGAGCGAATCGATGCCCGGAAAGACGCGGCTGTTCCACGACCACAGGTTGAAGTTGAGCATCGTCATGATCTTGGGCGTGTAGGCACCGGGCTCGACGTCGTAGGCGTTGAGCAGGAAGACGAAGTCACGGTCGACCTCGTCGATGAGCGGGTGCTTCACCTTCGGGTGCGTGACCCAGAATCCCATCATCCCCATCGCCATCTGCGTCATCTCGTCGGCGTGCGGGTGGTACATGAAGGTGCCCGGCCGCTTGGCGACGAACTCGTAGACGAAGGTCTTGCCGGGCAGGATCGGCGGCTGGGTCAACCCGGTCACGCCGTCCATGCCGTTCGGCACGCGTTGGCCGTGCCAGTGGATCGACGTGTGCTCGGGCAACTTGTTGGTGACGAAGATGCGGACGCGGTCGCCCTCGGCGACCTCGATCGTCGGCCCCGGCGACTGGCCGTTGTAGCCCCAGAGATGGGCCTTGAAGCCAGGTGCCATCTCACGCACGACCGGCTCGGCGACGAGGTGGAATTCCTTGATGCCGGCGTTCATGCGCCAGGGCAAGGTCCAGCCATTGAGCGTGACGACGCCGTTGTAGGGTCGCCCGGTCTGCGGGATCAATGGCCCCGCCGTCTGCGGACCGGTTTGCAGGACGGGCTCGGGCAGGGCCGCCATCGCGACCCGGCTGACTGCCGTCGCGCTGACTGCGGCAGCGGCGCCGGCGATGAAGCTGCGTCGGGTGTTCATCATTTGCTGGTTCCAGAGGTGTTGAGCGAGCGCTGCGTGTCGCGGTCGCGCGAGGAGTTCATGGCGCGGGACAGGCCCATCGGCCGGCCGAGCAACGTCGCCTGCACGGCGGCGTCGGCGAGCCAGAAGTCGCGTTGCGCGTCGATGGCCTGGACCACGCTGAAGATCTGTTCACGTGCGTCGGCGAGGAGCTCGAAGACGCCGATCAGCATGCCGTTGTAGCGAAGGACGTTCTCTTCGGAGATCGTCTTTCTCAGCGGCACGATCTCGTCGCGAAAGTGCCGGGCGATGTCGTAGGCGGTCCGGTATTCGCCATAGCCTTCGCGCACCTGCGAGCTCGCGTCGACAGCGAGCTGGGCCGTGCGGTTGAGCGCAGCCATGTAGGTCGCCTGGGCGCGGGCGCGGATCGCGTCGCCGGCATCGAAGATCGGCAAGGGCACGTCGATCGTGTAGCCGCGTTGCAGGCTGCGCCCGGTCTCGCTGTGGCTGACGGCGCCGATGTCGAGCGCGTTGACGAAGCCGGTGACCCGGCTCAGACCTTGCTCGTGGGCGACGAAGGCGAGATTGGCCTGCGCCGCCTGGACGTCGATGCGAGCCGCCATCGCGGTGCGCATCAGCTCGGGCTCGCCCTTGGGCTCCTTCGGCAGGTCTGGCAGGCGCTCGGGCAAGGTCAGACGCGCCGCCTGCGCCTCGTTCAAGCCGAGCGCGCGGACGAGCGCTTCGCGGGTCGCTTGCGCAGCCTGCCGAGCTCGCGCCACCTGAACAACCGCATCGGCGGAGAACGCCTGCTCACGTGCCCGTTGCAGCTTGCTGAAGTTGCCAACGGCCTGCATGCGCCGCGCCAGTTCGGCGCTGGCGTCGGCAGCGCCTTTGACCTGATCGGCATAGAGAACCGACTGCTGGGCCGCAACCGCGCGGACCCAGGCTTGGCGCGTCTCGCTGGCGGCCTGGAGCACTTCGCCCGCGAGCCGGAAGCGAACCTGCTGCTGCTGGTAGTCGGCCAGCCGCAGCCGCGACGGCAGCAAGAGCAGGTCGAGCACCGAAAAGCGGATCGCCCGGTCGATCTCGAGCTCGCGCACGCCCCCCTCGTTGCGCATCAAGCGCTCAAAGGCGAACACGGGGTTCGGTAGTCGCGCCGATTGCGTTGCCGACGCGGAATCGGCGGCCGTCTCGAACAACATCGCCTGTACCGACGGGCTGTAGGCGAGCGCGATGCGGACGGCGTCGTCGGCCGACAGCGGCGCGGCCAGCAGTGCGTCGACTTCGGCCTGCGCCTGGTTCCTGGCGGCATCGTCGCGAAGCCATCTCAGCTCGGAGCCGAGGTGGTCCTTGCTGAAGGTCTGCGCCGTCGCGAAGTTCTGTTCGATGGC
>JAYTYH010000402.1:0-5132 GCA_043742485.1 Rhizobacter sp. | reverse complement strand
ACCGTCAAGATCAGCAGCGGCACGATCGACAGCAGCGCGTAGTACGCCACCGCCCCGGCCAGCAGCAGGCCCTGGTTGGCGCGAAACGCCTTCAGCGTTCGCCACACGAAAGCGCCGGGGTGGCGCAGAACTTCACGGGCCGAGGAGTCGAGGATTTGCATGGCGTCTGCGCGGGATCAGGCGGCTTGGGCGCCCGCAAATTCTGCGGCAAGCAGGACGTGCCGGGAGGCTACCGGCAAAGCCAGTATCACCGGCATCCCCAGGGTTGATCGGTACGGAGCCACTCGCGATGATCCGCTGCGGCAGGCTGAGCAGTACCACCTTCTGGGTGGCCGCCATTCGCTGGCCCAGGAGTTCCCCGGGGCCGACCCACTGCGGTTACTAGGTTTGATGGTCACCAAGATCGTCGGGGCGGAAATCGCTCAACGGTTGACCCAGCTGCGCAGCAACCAGGCGACAAAGGGCGTCAGGCGCGTTCTGGTGTAGGCGCTGGCGGCCTGGCGGATCGCTTCGGCCTGCGTCGGGTAGGTGTGGATCACCTGCGCGACCGTTCGCAGTCCGAGCCCGGCGACCATCGCCAGCGAGATGCCGGTGATCATTTCGCCAGCGTGACGGGCCACGATCGTGGCGCCGAGAATCTTGTCGGTGCCCTCGCGCACGTGGATCTTGACGAAGCCTTCTTCCTCGCCGTCGGCGATCGCGCGGTCGTTGTCGTGCATCGGGACCGTGAAGGTCTTCACCGGAATGCCGCGTTCGCGCGCCTGCCTGACGTAGATCCCGACATGGGCGATTTCCGGATCGGTATAGGTGCACCACGGAATCGTCAGCGCGCTGACCTTGCGACGGCCGAGGAAGAGCGCGTTCTGCACCACGATGCGCGCCGACGCATCGGCCGTATCGGTGAACTGGTGCTCGAGGCAGACGTCGCCCGCCGCGTAGATGCGCCGGTTGGTGGTGCGCAGAAAATCGTCGACACAAATGCCTGCGCCGGCATCGAAGGCGACACCAGCCGCCTCGAGGTTCAGTTCACCGATGGCCGGAACGCGGCCAATGCCGGTCAGAATCTCGTCTACCTGGATCGTCGCCGCGACGCCGGAGCTGACCGTGTCAACGCACTTCTTGCCGTTTTCCAGGCGCACCTTCACCGCGGTCGTATTGAGGTGGACCTCCACCCCATCGCGTGCCAGCGCTTCGGAGACCATCTGCGCGGCGTCGCGTTCTTCCTTGGGCAGAAAGTGCGGCTCATCGTGGGCGATGACGGTGCGGCAGCCGAAGCGGGCAAAGGCCTGCGCCAGTTCGCAGCCGAGCGGTCCGCCACCGATCACGAGCAGGCTGGGTGGCAGCGCGGTCAGGTCGAAGACGGTCTCGTTGGTCAGGTAGCCGGCTTCGGCCAGCCCCGGGATCTGCGGCAGCATCGAGCGCGATCCGGTGGCGATCATCGCCTTCTTGAACCGCAGGCGGGTGCCGTCAACGTCGACCGTATCGCCGCTCACGAATCGCGCCATGCCAAAGTACACGTCGATGCCGTCGGCGCTGAGCCGCGCTGCCGAATCAACCCGGCTGATGCGCATGCGGATGCGCCGCATGCGCTCCATCGCCATCGGGAAGTCAACCTGGATGTCGTCGGGCGGCCGCACCCCGTAGCTGGCCGCGTTGCGCATCTCGGCGTACAGGCGCGAGCTTCGGATCAGTGTCTTGGATGGCACGCATCCGTAGTTCAGGCAGTCGCCGCCGAGCAGGTGGCGTTCGATCAGCGCGACCCGCGCGCCAAGTGCCGCCGCGCCACGTGCGGCGACCAGACCGGCCGGCCCAGCGCCTATGACCAGCAGGTGGTACGGCTCGCGTGGCTGCGGGTTGCGCCAGCCGGGCGGTCGGGCGTTGTCGCAAAGTTCGCGGTCGAACCGGCCCTGGCCAGGCGGGTCGAGGTGAAGACGATCTTGCGGCATCGTGATCGGTACGGCGCCTTGGGCTACAACCAGCCGCCGCGGAAGCCGGCCCGGCCGAGGCCGGCACGGATGTAGCGGTTGCTCCTGCCGAGCCGCCACGGCAATCCGGTCCGGTAGTTCTCGATCATCAGCACGATGATGCCTTGATCGAGGCCGAAGCTGCCCTCGCAAATCCAGCCGTTCGGGCCGGCCTCGGCCAGCGTCGGGTTGAAGCCGCTGGCGAGAACCGATTGCCCGGCGCCGTCCGGCGCGCGCGCGTCGAGCTTCCTCAGCGCCGGCAGCACGATCTCGGGCGCGAAGACCAGCGACGACAGCATCGCCGAGCCGTCGAGCGTGCCGTCGTCGGGGCCGTACGGCACGCCACGTGCGGCATAGCCGTAGAACGCCTGATGCCGCCCGGCGATCAGACGCGGCTCAGCGCTCGGGCCGTCGCCTGCCGAAAGCCCCCAGCAGTCCGCCGAGTAGCCGGCGAAACTGCGCGGGTTGCGCGTCGCGTACTCGCGCTGGATGTAGGTGGCGCGGCGGCTGTTCTCGAAGTAGTCGCAACGCTTCTCGCGCATGAAGTCGTCGCGGATGCCGCGAAAGTCGATCCACGCATGCGAGAACTGGTGGATGAAGAGCGGGCCGGCATAGAGGAAATCATGCCCGTACAGGTTCTCCCACTGGTACGTCACGGTCCAGGCGCGAAAGCTTTCCTCGGTCAACGGGTGGGTCGGCGAGCCCAGCCCGAGCACATAGAGAAGCATCGCCTCGCTGTAGCCTTCCCAGCCGTAGTTCAAGAAGCCGGATTCCGGTTTCCAGCCGTGTGTCACGGCAACGCCGTCGCCTTGCGCCCAGCGCCAATCCACCCGGGCGTAGAGCGCTTCGGCAAGGCGGCGCAGCTCGGTCTCGTCGGCGCTATCGGCGTCGAAATAAGCGGCGGCCGTCAGAACGCCGGCGATCAGCAAGGCGGTGTCGATCAGCGACAGCTCGCAAAGCCAGACGCGCTTGCCACTGCACATGTCGAGAAAGTGAAAATAAAAGCCCCGCTGGCCGGTGGAATCAGGCGCACCCGACTGGTCACTGTCGATGAAAAACCGCAAAGTCGTCAAGGTTCGTCGGACAGCCTCGTCGCGTTCGAGCCAGCCGCGTTCGACACCAATCGGGTAAGCCGAGAGTGCAAAGCCGATTACCGCGATGCTGCAGGGAGATCCCGGTCGCGAGGTGTCGGCAACCAGCCCGTTTTGCGGGTTAACAGTCAGGACAAAATAGTCGAAAGCCGCGCGCTGCAGCCGATCTAGTAGCGCGTCGTCGCTCGGGTTCGTCGTCATGTTCGATCGGCTGCCAGCAACTGGCGCGCCTGCGCGACGACGTTGGCGACGGTGAAGCCGTAGTGCGCCAGCACGACCGCAGCGCCGAGCAGCAGGCCTGGGTGGCCGCTGTTGGCCTTCTGCACCCTGTCGACCGACGGGAAACGGAGGGTGTTGATGCAGAGCAGGTCGAGCGTGTCGGGCATGGCAATCCTCGATCAATGGTCAGACTGACCGCGGCGCGTCGGCGTTGGCGTCATAGTCGCCGCGCCGCGCGGCACGGTTGCAATTGGCCCGGTGAAACAGCGCCTGCTGCGCTGCCGGCGGATGACCGGCCAGCGCCTTCGCGCCGGCGTCGACCTTGATGCCGGTAACGATGCCCGCAGCGGCGAGCGCCTCGGCGAAAGGCAGTCCCTGGCTCGTCTTCTGGCGCAGCGTTTCGTCGTAGAGGATCGCGCCGCTGATGCATTGCCCCAGGCGCGGCGTCGTCACGATCATGTCGCGATAGGCACGCCGCGCTTCGGCGGTGAGCGCAATCCCGAGCGACGCGAATCGCTTGTTGCAGGTGGCCGTGCTCTCGTCCATCGCGAGCAAGCCCTTGTCGCCTGCAACGAGTGCTGTAGCGGTGTCGATGAGTTTTTGCGCGTCCATGTCAATCTGCTTTCTTCTCGGCCGCCGGGTCGGCGATGGCGCGGTCGACGATGCCCTGCGCTTCTTTGAGGATCTGCTGCAGATGGTCGGCGCCGGCGAAGCTTTCGGCGTAGATCTTGTAGATGTCCTCGGTGCCGGACGGCCTCGCCGCGAACCAGCCATTCTTCGCAACAACCTTGATGCCGCCAATCGCCGCGCCGTTGCCCGGCGCCTTGTCGAGCACGCTCTCGATCTTCTCGCCGGCCAGCTCGGTCGCGCCAAGCGCGCTCGGCGTCAGCGCGGCGAGCTGCTTCTTCTGCTGCAACGTCGCTGGCGCGTCGACCCTGTCGCTGACCGGCTCGCCGAGCTCGCGCGTGAGCTCGGCGTACGCACGCGCCGGATCGCGGCCGGTGCGCGCCGTGATCTCGGCCGAAAGCAGGGCCGGAACGATCCCGTCCTTGTCGGTCGTCCAGACGCTGCCGTCCCTGCGCAGGAACGAGGCACCGGCGCTTTCCTCGCCGCCGAAGCCGAGCGAGCCGTCGAGCAGGCCCTCGGCAAACCACTTGAAGCCGACCGGCACTTCGTAGAGCCTGCGACCGAGCCTGGCGACGATCCGGTCGATGAGTTGGGTGCTGACCACCGTCTTGCCGACCCCTGCGTGCGCCGGCCAAAGCGGCCGGTTGCCGAACAGGTAGTCGATCATCACCGACAAGTAGGCGTTCGGCGCCAGCAAGCCCGCCGGCGTGACGATGCCGTGGCGGTCGTGGTCGGTGTCGCAGGCGAAGGCGATATCGAAGCGATCCTTGATGTCGAGCAGGCGCTGCATCGCGTAGGGCGACGACGGATCCATGCGGATCTGGCCGTCCCAGTCGAGCGTCATGAAGCGGAAGGTCGGATCGACCGATTCGTTCACCACCGCCAGGTCGAGCCGGTACTGCTCGGCGATGCGCGACCAGTAGTGCACGCCGGCGCCGCCGAGCGGATCGACGCCCATCTTCACCTTGGCAGCGCGGATCGTCTCGAAGTCGATCACATTGCCGAGGTCGGCGACGTAGCGGCCGAGATAGTCGTGGCGGTGGGTGGTGGCTGCACCCAGTGCGCGTGCGTACGGCATGCGCGGGACGCCGGCAAGCTCCTGCTCGAGCAAAGCGTTGGCCGCAGCCTCGATCCAGCCGGTGATCTCGGTGCCAGCCGGCCCGCCGTGCGGCGGGTTGTATTTGAAGCCGCCGCTGTCGGGCGGGTTGTGTGAAGGCGTCACGACGATGCC
>JAYTYH010000401.1:0-2368 GCA_043742485.1 Rhizobacter sp. | reverse complement strand
AGATGCTGGCCGAAGGCAAGTTGCCGGCGACCCACATCGACCTGCTGCTCGGCATCACCAAGGCTTCGCTCTCGACCGACAGCTTCATCAGCGCCGCTTCCTTCCAGGAAACGACGCGGGTGCTGACGGAGGCGGCGATCATGGGCAAGCGCGACGAGCTGCGCGGGCTGAAGGAGAACGTCATCGTCGGCCGGCTGATCCCCGCTGGTACGGGCATGGCGTTCCACGAAGCCCGCAAGACCAAGGAAGCGATGGACGACGCCGAGCGCCGCGCCATCGCTGTCCAGGAAGCCGAAGAGCTGGCGGCCGTTCAGCTCACGGCGATTGACGCGGCGACCGATGCGGCTGCTGCGGCGACAACTGCGGCGGCAAGCGAATAGCCCGGCCACGTCGGCGAGCGACACCAGGGCAGCCTTCGGGCTGCCCTTTTTTTATCACGTGGGTGCGGGAACCCGATCGGACTTCATGGCGGCGTCTTCGACCACGCATCGACGGTCATGATTTGCAGTCCGTACGCCTTCGCCGGTCGGGCGAGCCGCAGCACCGCCCGGTCGGCACTGAGCAGGGTCGCGGCGCCGACCTGAAGCGCTAGGTCGATGAATTTCTGGTCGTCGGCGTCGGTGCATCGCATCGAGCGTGCCGGTGCCGCGTGAGTGCATTCGACCAGGGTCGCCCAGCGGCTCCAGGCCGCGTCGATCGTCGCGACAGTGCCCGGCCAAACGCCGCGAAGGCCGCGCTCCAGCACATGATCGATTTCGGCGCGCATAGCGGAAGTCGCCACCCATCGCACCCGGTCGGCGGTGATTGCCGTCTCCAGTGCGTGACAGCGCAGGTCCTGGAAAAACAGCCAGTCGAGAACGGCGTTGGTGTCGAGGACGACCAGCGGTGGTGTGCGATCGGGTTCGGGTTCGATCGCACCACTGTACCGGCCCTCTTCGGGCGATCGCCACCCAAGTTGCGAAGGCCGAGCTCTCCGGCATACAATCGAAGGCTTTTCCGGCGAAAGGTCACCTCCAGGTCGCCTTTTGCGGAGCGGCGCCGACAGTTCGTACGGTGCCATTGATGGATCCCTCCGATATGCCCACGATCAATCAGCTCGTCCGCCACGGGCGCGAGACCGAAACCGTCAAATCGAAGTCGCCGGCCCTTCAGGGCGGCCCGCAACGGCGCGGCGTCTGCACCCGTGTCTATACGACCACGCCGAAGAAGCCCAACTCGGCGCTTCGCAAGGTTGCCAAGGTCCGCCTGACGAACGGCTTCGAGATCATTTCGTACATCGGCGGCGAAGGCCACAACCTGCAAGAGCACAGCGTCGTGCTGGTCCGCGGCGGCCGCGTCAAGGACTTGCCGGGCGTGCGCTACCACATCGTGCGCGGCTCGCTCGACCTGCAAGTTGTCAAAGATCGCAAGCAATCGCGTTCCAAGTACGGCGCCAAGCGCCCGAAAAAGGCCTGACGGCCATCGTGGCGGCGCCCCGGCGCCGCTGAGTAAGTGGGCCGCCCTGATGGCGGCCCGAGGCGCTCCCGCAAAAGCAGACGCCAACTGAACCCAAAGGAAGTCCAATGCCCCGTCGTCGCGAAGTCCCCAAACGGGACATCCTCCCCGATCCGAAGTTCGGTTCGGTCGATCTCTCCAAGTTCATGAACGTGATCATGGAGTCCGGCAAGAAGGCCGTCGCCGAACGCATAATCTATGGTGCGCTCGAGCAGGTCGAAAAGAAGTCGGGCAAGGATCCGCTCGAGATCTTCATCGTCGCCCTGAACAACATCAAGCCGATGGTCGAAGTGAAGTCGCGCCGTGTCGGTGGCGCGAACTACCAGGTTCCGGTCGAGGTGCGCCCGGTGCGCCGTGTCGCTTTGGCGATGCGCTGGCTCAAGGAATCAGCACGCAAGCGCGGCGAGAAGTCGATGGCGCAGCGACTCGCGAACGAGCTGCTCGAGGCCGTCGAAGGCCGCGGCGGCGCCATGAAGAAGCGCGACGAAGTCCACCGCATGGCCGAAGCGAACAAGGCGTTCTCGCATTTCCGGTTCTAGGTCGCACCTGGCACCCAGTCCCCTTCAGCCCGCTCGTTTTCGGGCCGCGCACGACGCGGCGGCCCGGTACGGGCGGGACGTATTTGGAGCTTTCCATGTCCCGCAAGACCCCCATCGAGCGCTACCGGAACATCGGTATCTCGGCGCACATCGACGCCGGCAAGACGACGACGACTGAACGCATCCTTTTCTACACCGGCGTGAACCACAAGATCGGCGAAGTGCACGACGGCGCGGCCACGATGGACTGGATGGAGCAGGAGCAGGAGCGCGGCATCACGATCACATCGGCCGCGACCACCTGCTTCTGGAAGGGAATGGAGCTCAACTTCCCT
>JAYTYH010000400.1:0-2078 GCA_043742485.1 Rhizobacter sp. | reverse complement strand
AGCGTCGTCGTCACCACGCCGCAGCGCGGCGACGTGCCGCTGCGCGTGACGGCCAACGGCAACATCGCGGCCTGGCAAGAGGCGATCATCGGCACCGAGGCCAACGGCCTGCGCCTGGCCGAAGTGCGCGTCAATGTCGGCGATGTCGTCAAGCGCGGCCAGACGCTCGCGACCTTCGCGCCGGAGTCGGTGCAGTCCGACTTGGCCCAGTCGCGCGCCGCCGTCGCCGAGGCCGAGGCGACCCTCGCCGAGGCGCACGCAAACGCCGACCGTGCCAGGAGCCTGCAGGCGAGCGGCGCGCTGAGCGAGGCCACGATCGCTTCCTACGTCACTGCCGAGCGCACCGCGAAGGCCCGCCTCGACGCCCAGCGCGCCGGCGTGCAGTCGCGCCAGCTGCGCGTCGCGCAGGCTTCGGTGCTGGCGCCCGACAACGGCGTCATCTCGTCGCGAAGCGCCACCGTCGGTGCCGTGCTGCCGGCCGGTCAGGAGCTCTTTCGCATGATTCGTCAGAGCCGACTCGAATGGCGCGCCGAGGTGGCGTCGTCGGACCTCGGCCTGATCCAGCCCGGCATGAAGGTGACGGTGACGCTCGCCGGTGCCGTCGCGTCGTCGGGCATGGCGATCACGGGCAAGGTCCGCATCATCGCGCCGACGGTCGACCCGCAGACGCGCCTTGGGATCGTCTACGTCGACCTGCCGCAGCCGGGCAGCGCCCGCGCCGGCATGTTCGCGCGCGGCGAATTCGAGGTCGGCAGCGCCAACGCCATGACGCTGCCGCAGAGCGCAGTGCAGCTGCGCGACGGCTTCAGCTACGTGTTCAAGGTCGGCGCCGATGCCAAGGTGATGCAGGCCAAGATCACGATCGGCCGCCGCGTCGGCGACCGCGTCGAGATCACCGGCGGGCTCGAACCGCAGGCCCGCGTCGTCCTCGCCGGCGGCGGCTTCCTGACCGAGGGCGACACGGTGCGTGTCGTCGAGGCGCTGCCGGCGGCCGCGAAAGGCACGCCATGAACGTCTCGGCCTGGTCGATCCGCAACGCGATCCCCGGGGTGCTGCTCTTCATCATGCTGACGATCGTCGGCCTGATGAGCTTTCGGGCGATGAAGATCCAGAATTTTCCCGACATCGACCTGCCGACGGTCACCGTCTCGGCGGCGCTGCCCGGCGCCTCGCCGGCGCAGCTCGAGACCGAGGTCGCACGCAAGCTCGAGAACTCGATCGCGACGCTTCAGGGCGTCAAGCACATCTACACCACGGTCTCCGACGGCCTATCGGTCACCACCGTCGAGTTCCGCCTCGAGAAGCCCACGCAGGAAGCCGTCGACGATGTCCGCGACGCCGTCTCGCGGGTGCGCTCCGACCTGCCGGCCGACCTGCGCGACCCGATCGTCTCGAAGGTCGAGCTCTCGGGCTCGCCGATCCTGACCTACACCGTCGCCTCCAGCCGCATGGACGATGAGGCGCTGTCGTGGTTCGTCGACGACCAGGTCACGCGCAGCATGCTTTCGGTGCGCGGCGTCGGTGCCGTCAGCCGCGTCGGCGGTGTCACGCGCGAAGTGCGCGTCGAGCTCGATCCGGCCCGCCTGCAGGGGCTCAACGCTACCGCCGCCGACATCTCGCGGCAGCTCCGGCAGACGCAGCGTGAGGCCTCCGGCGGCCGCACCGATCTCGGCGGCGCCGAGCAGTCGGTGCGCACCATCGCCACCGTGCAGTCGGCGGCCGAGCTCGCCGCCCTCGAGATCACGCTGAGCGACGGTCGCCGCGTTCGCCTCGACCAGGTCGCGACCGTGACCGACACCGTCGGCGAGCGCCGCTCGACGGCGCTGCTCAACGGCAAGCCCGTCGTCGGCTTCGAGATCGTGCGCACCAAGGGCGCCGGCGAGACCGAGGTCGCGGCCGGCGTGAGAAAGCAGCTCGAGGTGCTGAAGGCGGCGCATCCGGAGATCACGGTCGTCGAGGCCTTCAACTTCGTCGACCCCGTGCAGGAGAACTACGACGGCTCGATGGCGCTGCTGTTCGAGGGAGCGGCGCTCGCCGTGCTCGTGGTCTGGCTCTTCCTGCGCGACTGGCGCGCCACG
>JAYTYH010000399.1:0-12123 GCA_043742485.1 Rhizobacter sp. | reverse complement strand
GAAGCATCGTCGATGCCGTCGCAGCAGACCTGCGCATCGCCATCGCGGCCATCGACGACGCCACCCGGGAAGACCCAGGCGCCGCTGTTGTGATCGCCGCGCTCGGCTCGTCGCGACAACAGGACCTCGATGCCACCCGACGACGCAGCGGCGTCGCGCACGACGACCAGCGTCGCGGCCGGCCGGGGCGGACGGGCGGCAGCGAGGTCGGGGGTGGGAGCGGGCGCAGGAAACGCCGAGGCGTCGGCTGCGGGTGGAACGGGGGCGTTGGGTACCGACATGGCGGAAGGCTCGGCCGAGGTTGGCGAACGGACGAAAGCAGAAGAAAGTTGAAAAGCGAGTGTGTCACGCGGCTCGGTGCGCCGCCTTCGTGGGAACGCTCCGACAACGACTGCATCGTCGACCCTTACATGGCATCAGCCCGTCAGCCTATCGGTGCTGCGAGGCTGCGAGGCCAACATTGGCATTGCCTTACCGAAGTCGAGTCCGCGCCGCGGCGCCAACCAGGAGTTCCACATGCTTCACTACGCAGTCGTGTTTTTCGTGATCGCACTGATCGCAGCGCTGTTCGGCTTTGGCGGCATTGCAGCCGGCGCGGCCGGCATCGCCAAGATCCTGTTCGTCGTCTTCATCATCCTCGCCATCGCGTCGTTCCTGTTCGGCCGCAACCGCGGCTAGTAACGAACCTTTGCAATCGCGGTCGAGGGCCTCGTTCTGCGACGGCAGGGCGAGGCCCTTCGACCATCCGTGGCTCAGGCTGCGGATGCTCGGAGGGCGGCCAAAGTCGCCATCGCGGCTGCCGGCGCGCGCTCCTTGGCGCCACTGATGAAGAATATGAAGACGTCGCGGGGCGTGGCTGTCACGACTGCAGACGCGTCAACTCGCACCAATCCTTGCGGCTGGCCGCCGGCGGCCCATACCCGTGCCGACTGCGCCCATGCTTCGACGGCATCAGGCTCGTAGCCGGTCTCGACGTCAGCCGCAGTCTTCATCAGTCGCCCGTAGACGAAGTCAGCACTGAGGTCGGCGAAGGACGGGTAGTCGGCGGAATCGGCGAAGACGGTGGCGACGCCGTGCGTGCGCGCCAACGCCACGTATTCAGGACACATGAAGCTGGCGTGGCGCACCTCCATGGCGTGGCGCAATCTCAGCGGCCCGAGCGTGGCCGGCAGCAGCGCCAGGAAGGCGGTGAAGTCGTCGGCGTCGAACTGCTTCGTGGGCGCAAACTGCCAGACGACCGGCCCCAGCTTCGCACCGAGCTCGGCCATGCCACTGGCGAAAAACCGGTCGATCGCTTCACCGGCGTCGGCGAGCACGCGACGGTTGGTGCAATAGCGACTCGCCTTGATCGCGAACACGAAATCGGCGGGCGTCGCGTCACGCCACTTCGCAAAACTCGTCGGCGACTGCAGCCGGTAGTAAGTGGCGTTGATCTCGATGGCAGTCAACTTCGAGCTCGCGTACTGGAGCTCGGCCGCGTGCTTCAGTCCGGGCGGATAAAAGTTGTTGCGCCAGGGCTCGTAGGTCCAGCCGCCGACGCCGACGCGTATGTCGCCGATCTTGTTGATCACAGCGCAGGATAGGTCCGGCCGCCGCGTTGCGTCAAACCATCGAGCGCACGTCGGGGCGCCAGGTTGCCGTCTCGCCGTCGTCAATTCGTCACGGCATGCCGTTAAGTTACCGCCACGAAACGCGCACGCCGTAGGTTCGTTCCTACTGCAGCCGGACGAAGCGGCCGATAGTCATGTCGAGGCCGAACGCGGAAAGTCCGCAACAGCCCGCGCCGGCAGGGGCGGTCGGAGAACACGATGGCAAACGATGGCGAATGGGTCGAAGACGTGAAGCGCTGGTACCTCGCCAGCGTTGCCTCCACAGCTTCCGGCCCACGTACGGGCAGCCCGACGGAATACGACGTCGATGTCGGCTACGAGGCTGCGCACCCTTCGTTGCAGGCCTGCCACTGGCCAGAACCGGGCGCCGTCACCAGGGATCGATGAAGCGGCCGCTGCCGCGCGGCTCCCGCGCCGACGCGAGCAAGCTTGCCAGCCAGCTCCGGGTATCCGCCGGATCGATGACCGCATCGATCTCCAATGTCACGGCCATCTGGATTGCCTTCCCCTTCGCGTACTGCTCCGCCACGAGACGCGCCCGCAAGGCGTCGCGCTCGGTGCCTTCGGTAGCCGCCTCCAGCTCCTTGCGGTAGCCGAGCTCGACGGCGCCTTCCAGTCCCATGGCCCCGAACTCGCCGCTTGGCCAGGCGGCGGTCGCCATCGGCGCGTGCAGGCCACCGGCGGCCATCGCCATCGCGCCCAGACCGTAGGCCTTGCGCAGCACGACGGCAAGTACCGGCACCTGCAGCTGCGCGCCGACGACGAACATGCGGCTGACGTGCCGCACCTGGCCTCGGGCCTCGACCTCGGGCCCGACCATGAAGCCGGGCGTGTCGATCAGCGACACCATCGCCAAGCCATGCGCGTCGCAGAGCTGCATGAAGCGGGCGGCCTTGTCGGCGGCGTCGGCATCGATGGCGCCGCCCAGATGCGCCGGGTCGTTGGCGAGCAGCCCCACCGGCCTGCCTTCGATCCGCACCAGCGCCGTGACGATGCCGGCGCCGAAGCCGGCACGCAGCTCGAGGACCGAGCCGCTGTCGACGAGCGCGGCGATCACGGCGCGGATGTCGTAGACGCGCGATCGATGGGCCGGCAGCAGCTCGCGCAGGGCTTCGGTGCTGCCGCTGTGCCAGTCCGCAACGCGGCCACGGAACATGCCGAGGAAGCGGCGCGCCACCGCGACCGCTTCGGCCTCGCTGCCGACCAGCACGTCGATCACGCCGGAGCGAACTTGCACGTCGCTCGGGCCGATCTGCTCGGGACTGAAGCTGCCGAGGCCGCCGCCTTCGATCATTGCCGGCCCACCCATGCCGATCGAGCTGCCACGGGTGGCGATGACGACATCGCAGCAGCCGAGCAGCGCGGCGTTGCCGGCGAAGCAACGGCCGGCGGCGATGCCGATCAGCGGCACCTTGCCGCTGAGCCGGGCGAAGCTGGCGAAGGTCGGCACGTGCAGGCCGGCGACGATAGGCATGTCGACATCGCCTGGCCGGCCGCCGCCGCCTTCGGCGAACAGCACCACGGGCAGCCGCTGCGCCGCGGCGACGCCGAGCAGGCGGTCGGTCTTCTGGTGGTTGCGCATGCCCTGGGTGCCGGCGAGCACCGTGGCGTCGTAGGCCATGACGACGGCGCGCGAGCGCTCGGTGCCGAAGGTGGCGGCGTCGATGCTGCCGATGCCGGTGACCATGCCGTCGGCCGGTGTGTTGCGCGTCAGGTCGTCGAGGCTGCGACGGCTGCGCTGGGCCGCGAACGCGAGGCCGCCGTACTCGACGAAGCTGCCGTCGTCGCAGAGGTCGGCGATGTTCCCGCGTGCCGTGCGCAGGCCGAGCGCGTGCCGCTTGGCGATGGCCTCGGGCCGTGCGGCGTCGGCGAGCCGTGCCTCACGTTCGCGCAGTTCGAGCAGGTCGGAGCGGACGGGGGCTGCGAGCGTGGCGGGGGCCACGGGCGGGACGGCGGTGGCCCCGGCGGCAGCGCCGCCGGCGGCAATCCCGTCGACGGCGCCGAGCACGATTAGCACTTCGCCCTCGGCCACCGCATCGCCCGCCGCGACGCGCACCCGAGCCACCTCGCCGGCCTGCGGTGCCCGCACTTCGTGTTCCATCTTCATTGCCTCGACGATCGCGATCACGGCGCCGGCGCGCACCGGCCGGCCGACCTCGACGAGCACCTCGACGACGCTCGCGGCCAGTGGCGAGCGGATCTCAAGCACCGGCGTTCGAGTAGCGCGCGATCGTCAGGCCTGCCAGGTCGATGCCGGCGCTGCGCCCGGAGATCACATCGGCGAGAACGCGCCCGGTGCCGGCCGCCATCGTCCAGCCGAGGGTGCCGTGGCCGGTGGCGAGGTAGAGATTGGCGATCGCGGTGGCGCCGATGACTGGCGTGCCGTCGGGCGTCATGGGCCTGAGGCCACACCAGAATTCGGCTCGCGACAGATCGCCGCCGCCGGGGAACAGATCAGCGACGACGTGCTTGAGCGTCTCCTCGCGCGCACCATGCAGTTTGAGCGAGTAGCCGGCCAGCTCGGCCGTGCCGCCGACGCGGATGCGGTTGCCGAGTCGAGTCACCGCAACCTTGTGCGTCTCGTCCATCACGGTCGACTCCGGCGCCCCCGCCGGGTCGGTGATCGGCACCGTGATCGAATAGCCCTTGACGGGATAGACCGGCACGCGGATGCCGAGCGGGCGCAGCAGCTGCGGCGAATGGCTGCCGAGGGCGACCAGATAGGCGTCGGCACTGAGCACGCCGGAATCGGTCGTGACGCCGAAGATGCGGTCGCCGCTCTTGACGATGCCGCGCACCGTCGTGCCGAACCTGAACTCGACCCCGCGCGCAGCCGCCAGGCCGGCCAGCGCCTGCGTGAACTTGAAGCAGTCGCCGGTCTCGTCGCCAGGCAGCAGCAGGCCGCCGACGAACTTCCCGGCCACGCGTGCCAGCGCCGGTTCGTGGCGGATGCAACCGGCGCGGTCGAGCAATTCGAAGGCGACCCCGCTCTCGCGCAGCACCGCGATGTCGCTGGCGCTGCCGTCGAACTGCTTCTGCGTACGGAACAGCTGCAGCGTGCCCTGCATGCGCTCGTCGTAGGCAATGCCGGTCTCGGCGCGCAACGCCTTCAGGCAGTCGCGGCTGTATTCGGCCAGCCGCACCATCCGCGACTTGTTGATCTCGTAGCGCGCCGCCGTGCAGTTGCGCAGCGTCGCCACCGACCAGCGCAGGAAGGCCCAGTCGATCCGCGGCCGGATCACGAGCGGCCGGTGGTGCATCGCCAGCCACTTGATCGCCTTCAGTGGCACGCCGGGCCCGGCCCAAGGTGCCGAGTAGCCGGGCGAGACCTCGCCGGCGTTGGCGAAGCTGGTCTCCAACGCAGGCCCACTCTGCCGATCGACCACCGTGACCTCGTGGCCGGCACCGGCCAGTTCGTAGGCGGCGGTGACGCCGATGACGCCGGCACCGAGAACGAGCACCTTCATGGGCGAAAACTTGTCATGGAGGCTGCGGCATCATCGGGCGTTGCGGCGATTTTGCACGCGTGCCCCGGAGAGCAGAGCATGGTTCAAGTGATGGCGACGATCGGCCCGCCATTCATCGCCCCGGCCAGGTTCGACGACGCTGGCGCCGCGCTGGCCCGCGTGCGCCAGATCTACGACGGCAGCGTCGATCATCTTCGCGCCGCGCTGCAGTCGTTCGTCGACGGCGTGGCGCCGGCCGGTCACGTGCGAGCCTGCTATCCGTTCGTGCGCGTCCACACCGACACCGTGGCGCGTGCCGATTCGCGACTGAGCTATGGCTTCGTCTCCGGTCCCGGCACCTACGAGACGACGCTGACACGCCCCGACCTGTTCGCGAGTTACTACCTGGAGCAGTTCCGGCTTCTGCTCGAGAACCACGGCGTTTCGCTCGTGGTCGGCACCAGCGTGCAGCCGATTCCCGTGCACTTCTCATTCGCCGAACACGACCACATCGAGGGCAGCCTCGACAGCGCCCGACGCCTGCTGCTGCGCGACCTGTTCGACCTGCCCGACCTCGGCGCGATGGACGACGGCATCGCCAACGGAACCTTCGTCGCCGCGCCCGGCGAGGCGATGCCGCTGGCGCTCTTCACGGCGCCGCGCGTCGACTACTCGCTGCACCGGCTGCGCCACTACACCGGCACGCACCCCGAGCACTTCCAGAATTTCGTGCTCTTCACCAACTACCAGTTCTACATCGACGAGTTCGTGCGACTCGGCCACGACGCCATGGCCGGTGCCGGTCAAGGCCGCGGCTACGACGCCTTCGTGGAGCCGGGCAACGTCGTCGAGCGGCCAGCCGGCGTGCCGATGCGCGCGGGCGACGAGCTCGGCGCCGCGCCGCCACGCCTGCCGCAAATGCCCGCGTACCACCTCGTGCGCGAAGACGGCAGCGGCATCACGATGGTCAACATCGGCGTCGGCCCGGCCAACGCCAAGACCATCACCGACCACATCGCCGTGCTGCGGCCGCACGCCTGGATCATGCTCGGCCACTGCGCTGGCCTGCGCAACACCCAGCAGCTCGGCGACTACGTGCTCGCCCACGGCTATGTACGCGAAGACCACGTGCTCGACGAAGAGCTGCCGCTCTGGGTGCCGATCCCGGCGCTCGCCGAGGTGCAGGTCGCACTCGAGGCGGCCGTCGAGGAAGTGACGCAGCTGAAGGGCTACGAGCTGAAGCGGATCATGCGCACCGGCACCGTCGCCAGCACCGACAACCGCAACTGGGAGTTGCTGCCCTCGCGCCACGCACTCAGCACGCCGGAGCGCCGCTTCAGCCAGAGCCGCGCCATCGCCCTCGACATGGAGAGCGCCACCATTGCCGCCAACGGCTTTCGCTTCCGCGTGCCTTACGGAACGTTGCTCTGCGTCAGCGACAAACCGCTCCACGGCGAGATCAAGCTGCCCGGCATGGCAAACCATTTCTATCGCGAGCGGGTCGACCAGCATCTGCGCATCGGCATCCGCGCGATCGAGCTGCTGCGTGACGGCGGCATCGATCAGCTCCACAGCAGGAAGCTCCGCAGCTTCGCCGAGGTCGCCTTCCAGTAGCCCGCACTACGTCGGTTTGATACACGGCCTTTATCATCGGGGTCATGGTGAACGGGCCCCGCGACCTCGCGCAGATTCGATTCGACAACGCCCTCGTGCTCTTCGACGAGTTCGTCCACGCCACGGTCAAGCATCCTGACGCAGCGACACTGCGCGGCCTCGAAGGGCGCTTCGCCGAGCAGCTTCTGATCCAGCCGAGCTACTGGAGCCAGATCAAGGCACGCTCACGGCAGATCGGCGAGCGGCTCGCGCGCCAGTTCGAGCAGCGGAGCAAGAAGCCGACGGGCTGGCTCGACGAGCCGCACGACGCTTCTGACGCTACCGACGCCCAGGCGGGCGAGACCAGCACCGCACGCGATGACGACGAGCGCTTCATCGTCGATCTCGTCCTCACCTACTACCGTCGCCATCCCGAGCGGGCGCGGATGCGGTTGCTCGAGCTTCTCGGCGAGGCCATGCGACCCGACTCGGCACCAGCCGCGTCGGCTGCCGCGACCGATCGAAAGGCAGCGTCGGGTGGCGACACGCAGCTCTGGTCACAGGCGCGCGCCGCTGTGGCGCCTTTGAAACGAAAGCGCTGAACGCGGGCGCGGCGCATTCATTTCGCTTGCTCCGAGGAGCAACCAGGATTTATCATTTGCTGTAAGCCGATGTCATCAGTCGGCGAAGCTCCGCGCCTCAACCTACCGCGAACCGCATTCATGTCCTTGTCGAAAACACTCATCCAAGCGACCACCTGCCTGCCGGCGGTGCGTGCCGCTGCCTGGATGAATGTCGTCGGTGCCCGAGGAGCGCCGCCCGGTTGACGATTTGAAAGCGTCCTCGATGACGCAATCGAACGGCCCGGGTCGCATCACTGCCCCGGGCCGTTTTGCTTTTCGCTTCACCGCAACGTTTTTCGATCACGAAGGAAACATCATGACGAGCCTGAAGAAAGTTCCGACGTGGCGCGAAGACGCGCCTCCCCCCGCGAAGGCGGCGGCGCTGGCGCTCGCTGCGGCGTTGCTGGCGAGCGCCAGTGCCGTGCTCGCGCGCCTGTCGGCAAGGATGGTGGCGCCACGGGCGCCGCCCGAAAGCGATCCGCGTTTCGAGTTCTATGCCGAAGCGGGCGCGCCCGAAGGCGCCCTCTACGTCGACGGCCGATTCTTCGGCTGGTTGCCTGGCGTGAGCCGGCTGTGATCCGTTCGCCGTTCGAGCCTGCGCAGCAGGACGACGGCGAACGGCACCCAGCCGACCCACATGACGAGGTCGATGCCTTCGTGCCACCAGCGCCACTCGATCGGGGAGAGATCGTCCCAGCCGAGCGCGTTTTCGATCAGCCCGAAGACCGTCAGCCAGGCCAGCAGCAGCACGACGCCGGCGCCGGCGCGGCGCTGGCTCGCCTGGGCGCGGCGCCACAACGCCGGCAGCACGATGGCACCGATGAGAGCGCCGTAGAACGCCAGCCGCAGCGCCGGTTCGCGGACGAAGACGAAGGCCAGCAACGGCTCACCGACGATCATCTTGGCCGCCGTCCACGCGAGCACCGCGGCTCCGATCACGATCACGGACGGGAAGCGGTCGACGACGACGACGACGAGCTTGCTGCCCCAGACCACGACGGGGATGCTGATGACGAGCCCGAGCACGACGAGCAGCGAACTGCCCTGCGCGGCACCGCCGACGGCGAGAACGTTGTCGACGCCCATCACCGCGTCGGCGACGACGATGGTGCCGATCGCCGCGCGCACGTTCGTCTTCGCCTCGATTTTGTGCCCGCCTTCGCCGCCGCTGTCGTCGCGGGCCAGCGTCCAGGCGATCCAGACCAGCGCGATCCCGCCGATCAGCAGGAAACCTGGGATCTTGAGCAACCAGACGACGACGAGCGTGAGCAGCGCCCGCGTCACGATCGCGCCGGCCATGCCCCAGAAGATGACGCGCCGCTGCATCTCTTTCGGCACGTTGCGCGCGGCCAGGCCGATCACGAGCGCGTTGTCGCCGGCGAGAACGAGGTCGAGGAGGACGATGGTGGCCAACGCGGCGAAGAAACCGGGGGCGGATATCTGGGCGATCCAGTCCATGTCGATCCTGTGTAACTGTGGTCAGAGCATCGCCAGCGGCGACTTCTTCCGAGGTGGCAAAAACGCGGCGTCGAGCGCCCGGTGATCGTCACCACTCAAGATCAGCGCCAGCGCTTCGATGTTCTCACGCAGATGGAGTTCACCGACCGCTTTGGGGATCGCCATCACACCCGGCTGGCCCACGAGCCACGCAAGCGCGAGTTGCGCAGGCGTGACGCGTCGACGTTCCGCGATCGCGCGGAGCGGTGCGCTGCGAGAAAGCGCGCCCTGGTCGATCGGCGAATAGGCCATCGTCGCAATCCCATGGCCGGCCTGCCACGGCAGCAGTTCGAAAGCCGGGCCGCGCTGCGTCAGCGAGTAGTAAATCTGGTTGACGGCACAGCGCTCACCGCCCGCGACGCCCACGAGCCCGCGCATGTCGTCGACGTCGAAGTTGCTGACGCCCCAATGGCGGATCAGGCCACGCGCTTGCAAGACTTCGAAGCCGGCGACGGTGTCAGCCAACGGGACGGCTCCGCGCCAATGCAGCAGATAGAGATCGAGTCGGTCCAGGCCCAGCCGCTTCAGACTGCGCTCGCAGGCAACGGCGATGCCAGCGGCGGTCGCATTCTGCGGATAGACCTTGCTGACGATGAACAGCTGATCGCGATCGACCGCTCCGTGGCGCAGCGCATCTGCGACTGCGGTGCCGACGATCCTTTCGGCGCCGCCGTCGCCATACATCTCGGCAGTGTCGACAGTGCGGTAGCCGATCTCGATCGCTGTGCGCACGGCGGCCACCTCGGTCGCGCGACGCGCTGCCGATTCGCCCATGCGCCACGTGCCAAGGCCCATCGGGGGCAGCAACTCGCCGCCGGGAAGTGTCACCATGAGCGGATTCGCCGGGTCGGTCATCGTCGCGGTCGTTGCCTGAGAGGAACCACTTTATGACTAAAACTTTCGTCGTCGAGAAACGCGATCTTCGTCGCAGCCATTGGATCGAAGCGCCCGCCGTAGCGCTCGATCCGGGTCAAATACGACTTCGGATCGACCGCTTTGCGCTGACCGCGAACAACATCACTTACGGCGCCTTCGGCGAGGCCATGAGTTACTGGGAATTCTTCCCGACCGGTGACGCCGCCACCGGCTGCATTCCTGTGTGGGGCTTCGCCGACGTCGTCGAGTCACGGGCTGTCGGCGTCGAGCCGGGCGATCGGTTCTACGGCTATTTGCCGATGGCCGACGAGGTCGTGCTCGGGCCGGTGCGGGTCCATGCGCGCGGCTTCGTCGACCTCGCAGCGCACCGACAAGAATTGCATGGCATCTACAACCAATACGTTCGCACCACGACCGATCCGCTCCATAGCGCCGGTCAGGAAGACCTGATCGTGTTGCTGCGACCACTCTTCATGACGTCGTTTCTGATCGACGATTTTCTTGCCGACAACGGATTTTTCGGGGCAGCCACAGTGGTGGTGTCCAGCGCGTCCAGCAAGACAGCGTACGGCCTCGGCTTTTGTCTCGCGCAGCGGAAGCCTGGGGGTGGCGTCCTGGGCACCATTGGTCTCACGTCGAACGGCAACGTCCGCTTCGTTCGATCGCTCGGCTGCTTCGACGAGGTCGTGGCCTACGACGATGTCGCAGCCCTCTCTGGCAATACGCCGGCGGTCTATGTCGACATGAGCGGCAACGCGTCGCTGCGGTCGATCATCCACCACCACTGGGGCGAACGGCTTCTTTACAGCTGTTCGGTGGGCGGAACGCACTGGCAAGATTTGGGCAGCGCCAAGGGCCTCGAAGGTCCCCGGCCAACGCTGTTCTTCGCGCCGGCGCAAGCCAAGAAGCGCTTCACGGATTGGGGGGCCGCCGTATTGCAACAACGCTTGGCCACTGCGTGGCACGCGTTCATCGGAACCGTCGCTGCGTCAGGCGCGCCGTGGCTGCGCGTCGTCTCGGACCGTGGCTGCGATGCTGTCAACAGCACCTATGCAGCGCTTCTGGAAGGCAGGGTGCCTGCGGATGAGGGCCATGTTCTCGGGCTGTAGCGAATCGCGGCCTTGGCCGCGCAAGCGGCATCGGCTCAACCTCGGGTGCAGTCGACCGATATCGAGGCATGCGGTCGTACCGAAACGTCGATGACTAGCCTTACCTGTTCGCCGCAACTATTTGAGCCCCTGGCCGACCTTCCCGCCTGGGTCGCTCACTTTCGATCCGCACCCATCGCCGTCCTCCGCGGAACGGCGGACGCGCTGGAAGGCTTGCGCGCCAACGAAGACAGAGCCGATGCCAACAGCATCGGCGAACTGATAGCCGGAGATCCGCTCATGACACTCAAGGTGCTCGCTCACGCTTCTGAGCAACGTGGTTCACGTCCAGTGACTCGTGCCGAGACCGTGACGTCGGCGCTCGTCATGATGGGTATTTCGCCGTTCTTCGGAGCCTTCGGCCCACAGGAGTCGGTCGAAGATCATTTGGCTGTCGAGCCAGCTGCGCTCGAGGGGCTCGATCGCGTCATGCGGCGAGCCCACCGTGGTGCCGACTTCGCACTCGCGTTCGCGATCCATCGCACAGACCCTCACGCCGCCGCGATTCACGCTGCAGCACTGCTCCACGAATTCGCGGAAATGCTGCTCTGGCTTCATGCGCCCGGGCTGGCTTCACGAATACAGCGCCATCAGAGCGACGATTCCTCGCTAAGGTCGTCTGTTGCGCAGCGGGAGGTTCTTAACGTGGAGCTCGCTGATCTGCAATTCGCTCTTGTCGACGCGTGGGCATTACCACTTCTTCTAACGCAGATGCCGGAGAAATTGCGAACCAACAATAGCGGCGTTCGTACAGTGGCACTTGGTGCGCGACTGGCACGTCATACTGCGAACGGGTGGGGCAACGCGGCGATACCTGACGATATTGAAGAGATAGCAGAACTGCTGAATCTTTCGCCCCAGTCTGCATTTCACCTCGCCCAGGAAATTGAGCCGGTCGTAGCTCCACATTCCTGAGAGAGAAAGAACACGAGAATCGAGACGCCAAGCGAAAAAGCCCCCGTCGATCACGACGGGGGCCATCTCAAATAGTAGCCTGACAATGTCCTACTTTCACACGGGAACCCGCACTATCATCGGCGCTGAGGCGTTTCACGGTCCTGTTCGGGAAGGGAAGGAGTGGGACCACCTCGCTATGGTCATCAGGCTTAACCGGTAACTTCCCGGCTCATGGGCCGGAAAGCCAATTCGCAGAGTCCGCCGCAATCGCGGTATCAGAACTTGAGTTAATCGAAGCTGGAAGAACGGCATAACGAAACACCCTGCTCGACGGTTCGTCAAGGTTATAGGGTCAAGCCTCACGAGCAATTAGTACTGGTTAGCTTAACCGATTACTCGGCTTCCACACCCAGCCTATCAACGTCCTGGTCTA
>JAYTYH010000398.1:0-1640 GCA_043742485.1 Rhizobacter sp. | reverse complement strand
GACGACACGCGGGTGATGATCGATGCCCTGCGCACGCTCGGCTGCCAGTTCCGCGCCGAAGGCGCCGCGCTGCGCGTCACCGGCCTCGGCGGCCGTTTGAAGACAGCCGAGGCGCAACTCTTCCTCGGCAACGCGGGCACGGCGATGCGGCCGCTGGCCGCCGCGCTGGCGCTGCTCGCTGCGACGCAGGGCGGACGTTTCGATCTGCGCGGCGTTGCCCGCATGCACGAGCGGCCGATCGGCGACCTGGTCGACGCACTGCGCCGGCTCGGCTGCACGGTCGACGACCTCGGCGCGCCCGGCTACCCGCCGATCCGCCTGCGCGGCGAGGCCGGCGGCCGGCTGAAGACAGGTGTGCCGATCGCCGTGCGCGGCGACGTGTCGAGCCAGTTCCTGACCGCGCTGCTGCTGGCGCTGCCGCTGGTTTCGGGCAAAGCTCCGATCGTCGTCGAGGTGGCTGGCGAGCTGATCTCCAAGCCCTATGTCGAGATCACGCTGAACCTGCTGGCACGCTTCGGCGTGACGGTCGAGCGCGACGACTGGCGGCGCTTCACCATTCCCGCCGGTAGCGCCTACCGCTCGCCGGGCGAACTGCACGTCGAGGGTGACGCCTCGTCGGCGTCGTATTTCATCGCCCTCGGCGCGATCGCCGCGTTCGGCGGCCGGCGGCTGCGCATCGAGGGCGTCGGCAGCGATTCCATCCAGGGCGACATCCGCTTCGTCGAGGCGGCGCGGGCGATGGGCGCGCAGGTCGACGGTGGCCCCGGCTGGCTGGAAGTCCGCCGTGGCAGCTGGCCGCTGTGTGCCATCGACCTCGACTGCAATGCCATTCCGGACGCCGCGATGACGCTGGCGGTGATGGCGCTGTACGCCCGCGGCACGACGCGGCTGACGAACATCGCGAGCTGGCGGGTCAAGGAAACCGACCGTATCGCAGCAATGGCCGCCGAGCTGAAACGCCTTGGCGCGACGGTCGTCGAGCACGCCGACGCGATCGAAATCACACCGCCGGCGACTTGGCGCGCGGCGGCGGTGCACACCTACGACGACCATCGCATCGCGATGTGCTTCTCGCTGGCCGCCTTCAATGGTCTGGCCGGCGCCGCCCCGGCGCTGCCGCTGCGCATCCTCGATCCGCGCTGTGTCGGCAAGACCTTCCCCGACTATTTCGAGACGCTGTTCGACGTCGCCGAGGCCGTGTCCGACGCGGTGCCGGTGCTCACCGTCGACGGACCGACGGCGTCGGGCAAGGGCACGCTGGCCGGCGCGCTGGCGCAGGCGCTCGGCTACCACTACCTCGATTCGGGCGCGCTGTACCGGGCCACGGCGGTCGCCGCGCGCGAGGCCGGCGTCGCATATGACGACCGTGCGGCGCTGGGCCGCCTGGCCGCGGCGCTGCCGCTGCGCTTCGACGGCGTGCGGGCGCTGCTCGGTGGTACCGATGTCACCGAAATGTTGCGCGAGGAAGCCATCGGCGCACTGGCCTCGCGCCTGTCGGCCTGGCCCGAAGTGCGCGACGCGCTGCGTGACCGGCAGCTGGCGTTCCGCCGCGCGCCGGGACTGGTGGCCGACGGCCGCGACATGGGCAGCGTGGTGTTTCCGGGCGCCCGACTCAAAGTGTTCCTGACCACGGACGTCGG
>JAYTYH010000397.1:0-1956 GCA_043742485.1 Rhizobacter sp. | reverse complement strand
TTGTAGATCTGGCCGGCGGTGAAGTTGTTGGCCTTCTTCATCCGCGTGGTGATGAAGCGCTCGTAATGACCCAGATCCAGGTCGGTTTCGGCGCCGTCGTCTGTGACGAAAACCTCGCCGTGCTGGAACGGGCTCATCGTGCCGGGGTCGACATTGAGGTACGGATCGAGCTTGATCAGCGTGATCTTCAGGCCGCGCGACTCGAGGATCGCCGCCAGCGACGCGGCTGCGATGCCCTTGCCGAGCGAGGAGACCACACCGCCGGTGACGAAGACGAACTTGGTCATTGCGTGCGGCATCCCCAGAGAGGAATTGCCGTCGTGGGAAAGCGCGATTATATGGGCCGCCCCCCGGGCGTCCCGCCGCCGCGCAGCCCCCGCTTCAGGCGCCGCCGAAGCCCGAAAACGCGCGCAGCCAGTCGAGCGTGCGGGCGGCCGCCACCGCCGGCTGCTCGAACGGAAACAGGTGCGTGCCGTCGACCCAGCTGACGCGCCGGTGCGTGAAACGCAGCGTCGCCGCCAGGCCCACCCGGCGCACTTCGGTCGACTGCCGACCGCCGACGAAGGCCATCGGGCAGCGCGGCGGATGGCGCCGCAGCTCGTGCGCCAGGTGGTGCGGCAGCGTCTCGTAGATGGCAGTCTCGACGTCGCGGCGGAAGGCCAGAGTGTGGCCGGCCACGGTACCGCCGTCGTCCCCGGCCCTGTCGTCCGCAGCTTGCGCCGACACGATGCCACAGGCCACGTAGTCGGCCAGCACGCCCGGCGCCCAGCGCGCGAAAGCCGGCTTGGCGGCGAAATGAGCTTCGGCCGCAGCGGCGTCCGGCCAGTGCTCGCGCCGGCGCCGCGACACCTGTCCGGGAGAAAAGCGCTTTCCCCAGCCGGTGGCCTTGAACAGCCGTACGCCGTGCGCCAGCAGGCCGCCGAGGATCGGCGCGTCGAGCAGCACCACGCCGGCGGCCAGGTCGGGCCGCTGCGACGCCGCCATCGCGCTCAGGTAGCCGCCGAGCGAATGGCCGACCAGGAACGCCGGGCCGTCGGCCTCGCGCTCGGCGAAGTCGAGCAGTTCGTCGCGCAGCCGCGGCCAGTTGTCGGTGACCGGGAAGCGCGCGTCGTGGCCGAGCTGCGGCGGTGCCAGCACTTGAAAACCCGCGGCCCGCCACGGCTCGAAGAGCTGGCGGTAGCAGCCGGCCGGAAAGCCGTTGGCGTGCGCGAAGACGATCGTGCGGACGGCGGCCCGCGCTTCGCTGGAAAGCTGAGCAGGTGAGGACATGCCGGTGCATGGTTCCGGGTCGCCGGCGCGTGCGGCCGGCCCGGCGCCGTCAGATGATCTTTTCCGACGGATGCGAAATTTTCTTCAGCGGCTCGTGGCGCGCCGACTCGACACGCAGCGGATGCTCGGCGTCGCCGCTGCCCCACTGCGGGTCGTCGATGCCCTCGAAGACCTGGCGCAGGCGCTGGCCCCAGGTGCCGTGGATCATCTGGAAGTACGGGTTCCTGTCGTCGATGCAGACGATCTGGTCGGTCTGAAAGCTGTCGGCGCGATAAACCACCAGATCGAGCGGCAGACCGACCGACAGGTTCGATTTCAGCGTCGAATCCATCGACACCAGCGCGCACTTGGCGGCTTCGTCGAGCGGCGTCGTCGGCGTGATGACACGGTCGAGGATCGGCTTGCCGTACTTGCTTTCGCCGATCTGGAAGAAGGGCGTCTCGCGCGTCGCTTCGATGAAGTTGCCGGCCGAATAAACCAGAAACAGCCGCATCGTCTCGCCGGCGATCTGGCCGCCGAAGATCATCGCGGCGTTGAAATCGATGCCCGCGTTGTGCAGCGCCTCGTGGTCCTGGTGATAGATGCGCCGGATCGCCGCGCCGAGCACGCGCGCGGCGTCGAACATGCTGGTGGCGTTCCAGATGGTGATCGGCGGGCCGTCGCCGTTCCTCAGCTTCTCGACCTGCA
>JAYTYH010000396.1:0-25554 GCA_043742485.1 Rhizobacter sp. | reverse complement strand
CCTGTTTGCCGACATGACCGCACTCGAGAACGTCATGGTCGGTCGGCACATCCGCACCAAGTCGGGCCTCGTGGGCGCGGTGTTGCGCACGCCGGGATTCAAGAAGGAAGAAGCCGCCATCGCCAAGCGCTCGCAGGAGCTGCTCGACTACGTCGGCATCGGCGGCTTCGCCGAGTACAAGGCGCGCACCCTAAGCTACGGCGACCAGCGCCGCCTCGAGGTGGCGCGCGCGCTCGCCACCGACCCGAAGCTCATCGCCCTCGACGAGCCGGCCGCCGGCATGAACGCCACCGAGAAGGTGACGCTGCGCGAGCTGATCGACCGCATCCGCAACGACGGCCGCACCATCCTGCTCATCGAGCACGACGTCAAGCTCGTCATGGGTCTGTGCGACCGCGTCACCGTGCTCGACTACGGCAAGCAGATCGCCGAAGGCACGCCGGCCGAAGTGCAGCGCGATCCGAAGGTGATCGAAGCGTATCTGGGCGCCGGCCACGCCGCGCACTGATCGATCGCCTGCCTGCCTGCCGACATGAGCGAGAAGAAAACCCTCCTGCGCGTCACCGACCTGCGCGTCGCCTACGGCGGCATTCAGGCCGTCAAGGGCGTCTCGTTCGAGGTGATGGAAGGCGAGCTCGTCAGCCTCATCGGCGCCAACGGCGCTGGCAAGACGACGACGCTGAAGGCCATCACCGGCACCCAGGCGGCCGCCGGCGGCGAGATCGAGTACCTGGGCAAGAGCATCAAGGGTCAAGGGCCCTGGGATCTGGTCAAGCAGGGGCTGGTCATGGTGCCGGAAGGGCGCGGCACCTTCACGCGCATGACGATCACCGAAAACCTGCAGATGGGTGCCTTCGTGCGCGACGACGACGCCGAGATCGCTGCCGACATCGACCGCGTCTTCGCGATCTTTCCGCGGCTGAAGGAGCGACGCAACCAGCTCGCCGGCACGATGAGCGGCGGCGAACAGCAGATGCTGGCGATGGGCCGCGCACTCATGGCCCGGCCGAAGGTGCTGCTGATGGACGAGCCTTCGATGGGTCTCTCGCCGATCATGGTCGACAAGATCTTCGAAGTCGTCAACGACATCCACGGCCAGGGTACGACGATCCTGCTCGTCGAGCAGAACGCCAGCCGCGCCCTGCAGCTCGCTTCGCGCGGCTATGTCATGGACAGCGGCGAGGTGACCATGAGCGGCGAAGCCAAGGCGCTGCTCGCCGATCCCAAGGTTCGCGCCGCCTACCTCGGCGAATAGAGTCGGAGGCTTCGCCGCCTGTGTGAACAGGATCACACCGGGGCGTTTCCGGGCGTCTCGGCTGGGGCCCCGACGATAGAATCCTTCCCTTGTTTCGAGCTGCACGCCGGCTGCCCCACGCGGGCCGCCCAGCGTGTTTTCCAAGCGCCGATGGAGACCGGCCCGTGCAGGCACAGACCCCCCCGAATTCGCCCGCCGTGGCCGGACCCGATCCCGTTTTCGCGCCAGTCTGCGACTGCGAGGTCCTCGTCGTCGGCGGCGGCCCCGCCGGCTCCACGATCGCGGCGCTGCTCGCGGCTCGCGGCCGCGACGTCGTCGTGCTCGAGAAGGCCACCCACCCGCGCTTTCACATCGGCGAGTCACTGCTTCCGGCCAACGTCGCCCTGTTCGACAAGCTCGGCTTGCGGGCCGAGGTCGAGGCGATCGGCATGCCGAAGTGGGGCGTCGAATTCGTCTCGCCCGAGCACGAGCATCGCCAGTTCGTCGAGTTCGCCGATGCCTGGGACAAGTCGATGCCCTACGCGTGGCAGGTGCGGCGCTCCGAGCTCGACGAGCTGCTGTTTCGCAACGCGGCGAAGCGCGGCGCGCGCACCTTCGAGGGCCAGCAGGCGCGCGAGGTCGCGTTCGACGACAGCGGTGTCGTCGTCGAGACCGAGCTCGACGACGGTGCCCGCCGCACCTGGCGCGCAAAGTTCCTCGTCGATGCGTCGGGTCGCGACACGCTGCTGGCCAACAAGCTGCGCTGCAAGCGCAAGAACCCGCGCCACAACAGCTCGGCGCTTTACGGCCACTTCACCGGCGCCGAGCGGCTGCCCGGCAAGCTCGAGGGCAACATCACGATCTTCTGGTTCGAGCACGGCTGGTTCTGGTTCATCCCGCTCAAGGGCGGCACCACCAGCATCGGCGCCGTGTGCTGGCCGCACTACCTGAAGTCGCGCAAGAAGCCGCTGACCGAGTTCTTCCGCGACACGATCGCGATGTGCCCCGAGCTCGCCAAGCGCCTGGCCGGCGCCGAGCTCGTCGACGACAAGGTCAACGCGACCGGCAACTACTCGTACACCAGCACGCGAAGCAGCGGCGACCGCTTCCTGATGCTCGGCGACGCTTTCGCCTTCGTCGACCCGGTGTTCTCGTCGGGCGTCTACCTGGCCATGCAGAACGCCTTCGACGGCGCCGGCGTCGTCGAGGCGGCGCTCGACCGGCCACGCGAGGCGGCGGCGGCGCGGCGCGCCTTCGACCGCAACATGCAGCATGGCCCGCGCGAGTTCTCGTGGTTCATCTTCCGCGTCACCAACCCGACGATGCGCGAGTTCTTCATGGCCCCCGAGAACCCGTTTCGCGTCAAGGAAGCGCTGCTGTCGCTGCTCGCCGGCGACATCTTCGGCAAGACGCCGATCTGGCGCTCGATCCGGGTCCTGAAGTCGCTCTACTACCTGGTCTCGATCGGCAACCTCGGCCGTACGGTGCGCGCCTGGAAGCGGCGCCGCATCAACATCCGCGACGTCGAGGCTGCGCCCTCGTGAACCGCATGGCCGACGTGCCGGCCCGCCGAACGGCGACCGGGATCGCAGTCGCGTGCCTGGGCGCGGCACTGCTTGCCAGCCCAACAGCGCGTGCCGACGAGGTGCCTTTGCCCGGGCCGGTAATCGACGGCGCCGTCGTCAAGCTTGGCGAAGCGGCCGCGGCGACGGGCGCTGGCGACGCCAAGGTCACCAGCGGCATCAGCGAGCCGCTCTGGGAGCTCGGCCTCGGCCTAGCGACCGTGCGCTTCGCCGACTACCGCGGCTCCGACCACGACAGCGTCTACGCGTTGCCGCTGCCCTTCGTGGCCTACCGCGGCCGCTTTCTGCGCGCCGACCGCGACGGCGCCCGCGCCATCCTCTTTGCCGGCCGCAAGGTCGAGGTCGACGTCAGCCTGTCGGCCTCGACGCCGACGCGCAGCAAGGACAACGACGCCCGCAGCGGCATGCCCGACCTGCCCGGCACCTTCGAGATCGGCCCCAACCTCAACGTCGAGCTGTGGCAGTCGGGCGACCGCAAGCTCAAGCTCGACCTGCGCTTGCCGCTGCGCGAAGCGATCACGCTGCAGACCTCGCCACGCGCCATCGGCGTCACCTTTTCGCCCAACCTCAACCTCGACCTGCGTAACTTCGCCGGCCGCTGGAACCTCGGCATGCTCGCCGGGCCGCTGTTCGCCGACCGCAGTTATCACGAGCACTTCTACGGCGTCGCTTCCGAGTTCGCGACGGCGACGCGGCCGGCCTATCGCGCTGCCGGTGGCTATGCCGGCTGGCGCGCGACCACCGCGTTTTCGCGCCGGCTCGGCAATGCCTGGCTCGGCGGCTTCGTGCGCTACGACGATCTGCGCGGTGCCGCCTTCGCCGACAGTCCGCTGGTGCGGCGCGAGCACTCGGTGACGGCAGGGTTTGGCATCTCATGGATATTCGCAGTTTCGAGCCAGCGCGTGCTGACCGCGGATTGAGGGCCGCTCGTCCCGGCGCTCGGGAAAGCCGTCCGCCCGGGTGGTGGCACAAGCTGCTCTTCGCGCTGCTGTTCGCCCAGCTCGGCCTGATGTCGCTGCTCTGGAACCTGGCGGCGCCGGCCTTCTCGCTCGTGCTGCCGCGGCGCGTTGCCGGCCGCATCGGCCGCACGGCGATCATGGCCATCTACCGCTCGGCCTGGGCGGCGGCGCAGGCCTTCGGCCTGATGCGCATCGACGCCAGCGGCCTCGACGTCCTGCGCGACGAGCCCGGCGGCCTGGTCATCGCCGCCAACCATCCGAGCATGCTCGACGCGCTCATCGTCATCGCCCATCTGCCGCGTGGTGTCTGCATCATGAAGGCCGACCTGCTGCGCAACATCTTCCTCGGCGGCGGTGCCCGATTGGCGCGCTACATCCGCAACGACTCCGGGCGCGGCATGGTCCGTGACGCCGTGGCGTCGCTGCGCGAAGGCAACCAGCTGGTCTTCTTTCCCGAAGGCACGCGCACCGTGCGCGCCCCGGTCAACGCCTTCCAGCCCGGCGTCACCTTCGTCGCCCATCTGGCGCAGGTGCCGATCCAGACCGTGCTGATCGAGATCGATTCCAACTACCTCGCCAAGGGCTGGCCGTTGCTGACGGCGCCGCCGGTGCCCGTGGTCGTGAGCGTGCGGCTCGGCGAGCGCTTCACGCCTGGCCCCGATCACCGCGCTTCGCTGCGGCTGCTCGAGAACTACTTCGCGCGGGAGCTTCAAAAATGAGCGCCCTGCCGGTCGAGCGTCCGGAGGAGGGGCCGACGTCGACGAGCCACATCGTCGTCATCCCAAGCTACAACACCGGCGCCGCCGTCTACGCCACCGTGCGGGCGGCGCGCGCGGCCTGGTCGCCAGTGCACGTCGTCGTCGACGGCAGCGACGACGGAACCGCTGAAGGCCTGGTCGCGCTCGTCGCAGGCGACAGCGGCTTGTGCGTCGACATCCTTGCGCGCAACGCGGGCAAGGGCGCCGCGGTGCTGCACGCGCTCGAGGCCGCGCAGGCGGCCGGCTTCACGCACGCGCTGACGATGGACTCCGATGGCCAGCATCCCCCGGCGCTGATCGCCGACTTCATGGCCGCCTCGGCAGCGCGCCCCGACGCCATGATCCTCGGCCGGCCGGTCTTCGACGCCTCGGCGCCGATGCTGCGCGTGCGCGGCCGCCGCGTCTCGAACTGGTGGACCGACCTCGAGACGCTGGGCGCCGGCATCGCCGATTCGCTCTGCGGCTTTCGCGTCTATCCGATCGCGCCGCTGGTCGCCGTGATGCGCGGCCAGCGCCGCATGCGTCGCTTCGACTTCGACACCGAAGCAGTGGTGCGGCTGGCATGGCGCGGCGTCACGCCGATCAACATCGCGGCGCCGGTGAAATACCTGAGCGCCGAGGAAGGCGGCGTCTCGCACTTTCGCTACGGCCGCGACAACGCCCTCCTGACCTGGATGCACCTGCGCCTGATGGCCGGCTTCGTGCTGCGCCTGCCGATGCTCGTAGCCCGGCGCCTCGCCGGCCGGGCCCCGTTCACGAAGCGTTAGGCGCCAGGACGCGTCGATCAGCGGTAGCCGCCTTCGTTCGGGTTGTGGATGATCCAGATCAGGTTGCCGCCGGCATAGTCGCTCGGCGAGCCGCCGGCGAAGATCAACCGGCCCTGGTTCTTGAAGACCATCTCGTAGCGGTTGCGGTCGGAGCCGAAGTAGAACGGGATGAACGCCTTGCCCGTGATGTAGGCGCCCTGGTCGGTCGGCTGGCCGGCGAGGTCCATCGCCTGCCGCATCGACATGCCGATCTGCAGCCGCGTGAACTTGCTGTTCGGCGCCGGCCGGCCCGTGATCTCGCCCTCCCAGCCGCCCATGCCCTTGACCTTCTGGCCGCTGCCGGCCTCGACCTTCGACGAGTCGACGACGTCGCCGCGGGCGTTCATGCCGCCGGTCGACCTCGGGGTTGGCGCGGCCGCCGGAACGTCGCCCTGCGGCGGTGCCGACGTCGATCCGGACTGGCCGGAGGTGGTGGCGCAGCCGGCGACGGCGAGCAGGGCGGCGGGGGCGAGGCGAAGGAGGCGCGAGAGCAGCATGACGACCTTTCGTGGTGGAACGGGTGGCGGAGATCGAAAGCGAATCTAGATCATCGCGCCGTTGATCGAGACGACCTGGCCGCTGATATAGCCGGCGTCGTCGGAGGCCAGGAAGGCGACCAGCGCCGCGACCTCCTCGGCGCGGCCGGCGCGTTTCATCGGCACCAGCTTGTCGATCACGGCGGCGTCGAAGACCGCGCCGGCCATGCCGGAGTCGATGATGCCCGGCGCCACCGCGTTGACGGTGATGCCGCGGCTGGCCAGCTCGAGCGCGAGCGACTTGGTGGCGCTGTTGATGGCGCCCTTGGCGGCGGCGTAGTTGACCTGGCCGCGGTTGCCGGTGAGCGAGGCGATCGACGACAGGTTGACGATGCGGCCCCAGCGCGTCCGGATCATCGGCATGACCAGCGCCTGGGTGACGTTGAAGAAGCCGTTGACCGAGACGTCGATGACGCGCTGCCACTGCTCTTCGCGCAGGGCCGGAAAGGCAGCGTCGTCGTGGATGCCGGCGTTGTTGACGACGATCTGGATGGCGCCGCCGACCAGCATCTTCTGGCAGGCCGCATGCGTGGCGGCGCGGTCGGTGACGTCGAACACCACCGCCTCGGCGCTGCCGCTGGCGGCGACGATGCGCTCGGCGATGGCCTGCGCCTCGGCAGCGCGGCTGTTGGCGTGTACGAAGACGTGCACGCCGGCGCGCCCCAGCCGCTCGGCGATGGCCTGGCCGAGGCCACCGCTGGCGCCGGTGACGAGGGCGCGTCGGGGTGTCGTGGTGGTCGCAGTCATGGCGAGGTCACCGTGTTCGCGGCCATCGCGTTCAGGACCACCGCGACCCGACCCGAGGCGATCTCGCGGCCGCCGTTGTGGATCGTGAATCCGTAGAGCAGGCGGCCACCGTCGGCGGCCTGCCGTTCCGCCGTGACGACCAGCTCGCCACCGAGATCGTCGAGCCGCCAGACCTGCAGCCGGACGTCGCGGGCGCTGGCGAGATAGCCGGGCGACGCCTCGCCGCCGGCGGCACTGGCGAGCAGTGCGCCGTGCAGCGCCATCGCCTGCGCCGCGTATTCGACCGATGCCGTCGCCAGCAGGCCGAGGCGCGTGCGCAGTGGATGGTCGGCGCCACCCTGGTTCGTGGCCACGCATTCGATGCGGTCGTGCGACCACGACGTCATCCGCTCCAGCAGGCACATCGGGCCGCGATGCGGGATGCGGGCTTCGATGCCGGCGTGGTCGAGCTGCGCAGGCATCGTCGTCGGCACCATGGCGGGCTGCATCATGCGACCGTGCCGACGAGGAGGATGTTCGCGAACGGCGTGCCGGCGTGCATCGGCCGGCTCGAGACCGCGAAGCCGAGCTCGCCCAGGCGCGCCTTCCACTCCGCGACCGTGCGGCCGTAGCGTGGCCGGACCCGATGACCGCGCACGGAAGTGACGACGCGGTCGACCCACTGGCTCGACAGGAAGCGGGTTCGTGAGGCCGCGTCGCCGACCCGCAGCACGAGGCGGCCGCCATCGCCGAGGGCGGCGCGCACGCGGGCGAGCACGGCGTCTTGTTCGGCGACGGGCACGTAGTGAAGCACGTCGAGGATGACGACGGTGTCGGCGTCGGGGAAAACGGCGCTGCGCATGTCGGCGCAGACGAACACGGCGCCGTCGCCGAGGGCGTGGCGCGCGCGGGCGACGTCGCGCGGCATCATCTCGATGCCGGTCACGCGCGCCCCCGTCGGTGCCGGCGCCCAGGCCTGCGGCCAGCGGCCGTTTTCGGCCACGAGGCCGGCGGCGCGCACCAGGCTGGCGAGCAGGCCCTGGCCGCAACCGATGTCGAGCACACGGGCACGCGGCGCGATCAGGCCTGCGGCGACGAGGTGCCCGAAGACCGGATCCCAGCGCAGCTTGCCGCGTGCGAAGTACCACGCGAATCGACCCGAGCGGCGGTAGGGCGCGCTAGCCGCATCAAGCAGCGAGCGCCAGACCTGCGCGGCCTCGGAGCTCATGCGCAGGCGGTGCTCAACGGCACCGGCCGCAGGCCTTTCGCCGCCGCGCGAGCGAGCAGCTCGGGCAGCACCGAGAGCACCAGCGCCCGGCCTTCGACGCGCGCGGCGTGGCCGTCGTGCAGAAGCAGGATGTCGCCGGCCGCAAGCCGCTTGCAGAGGCGCGCGAGCACGTCGGCCGGCTGGCGCTGCAGGGTGTCGAAGCCGCGCCGCGTCCAGCTCACGAGTTGCAGGTCGAGCCGCTGTAACACTGGCGCGAGGAACGGATTGCGCAGGCCGGCCGGGGCGCGAAAGTAACGCGGCGTGCGACCGGTGATGTCGCCGAGCCGCTGCTGTGCCGAGGCGACGTCGCGGCGCATGCCTTCGGGGCCGAGCAGCGAGAAGGCATGCGAGTGACGGTCGCTGTGGTTCTCGACGGTGTGGCCGCGGCGAACGATTTCGCGGCAGAGTGCAGGGTGCCTGGCGGCGGCCTCGGCGATGCAGAAGAAGGTGGCGCTGGCGCGATGGGCGTCGAGGACGTCGAGCACGGCGGGCGTGACTTCGGCGTCGGGGCCGTCGTCGATCGTGATCGCGATCTCGCTGCGCGCGATGGCGGCAGCCGGCAACCGCGTCATGTTCGGGCCGAGCCACGACGAGCGCGGCCAGAGGCCGGCGCCGGTGAGCACGGCGTGGTTGGCGGCAACGGCGGCGAGCGCCCACGGCCACTGCTGCGGCATCGCCAGCGCGGCGGTGGCGGCACCGACGTGGCAGGCCAGCGTCGCCTTCGCGTACGCCGGCCACGGCAGGCGCGCAGCAGGGCGGGTTTCGGGCGGCACGGCGAGGCTCATGGCGGCGCGATCTTGCCATGGCCCGCCGGCCTCGAACGGCCCGGCACGAGCGCCGCCGAGAGCACGAGACAGAGCGCCGTGCCCGGCGCCACGACCTCGCCGATAGCACGCAGCACGGGGATGTTCGAGAAGGCGAGCAGGGCGAACGAGGCGACGATGGTGAGGTTGGCGAGCAGCAGCGAGGCCAGGGTGTCGAACTCGGCGCCCGGCTCGCGTTGGCGATTCGCGCGCGGGGGATCGGAGCGCAGGTGATCGAACCGCAGGTGATCGAACCGCAAATGATCGAAGAACAGCGCGTAGTTGGAGCCGATCGCGACCGTGAGCAGCAGGCCGACGAGGTGGAGGATGCCGAGCGCGACGCCGGCCACCGACAGCGTCGCGAGCACGATCAAGGCTGCCGAGGCGATCGGCAGGGCGACGGCGAACAGGCGCCGGGCGCTGCGCAGGTGCCAGGCCAGCAGCGCCACGATCGCCAGCGCGCCGAGCCCGGCCTGCCATTCGGCCTGGCGCAGGAAGCGGGCATAGATGGCGTCGAGTTCGGCCTTGACAGCGACGAGGCGCGCATCGGCAACGCCCGCGAGGGCGGCGCGCACGCGGGCGGCATCGATGTTGCCGCTGCCCGGCCCTTGCAGGTTGATCAGCGCCCGCCACGGCCGCGATGCGTCGCCGTGCAGCAGCAGGGCATCGACGGCGGCTGCGAGTGGCGTGCCGGCGAGCGCGGCGCGCGTCACCGGTGGCATCGAGCGGGCAGCGTCGACGTCGGTCACGAAGCCCGCGAGTCGATTGGCCGGAATGGCGCCGCCTTCGGTCGCCGTGGCGAGTCGGTTGGCGAGCGTTGCCGCATCGGGCAGCGCGGCCTTGCGTTCGGCCTGCGTCGCCGGGCTCGGCAGGAAGCGCGCCGGCGAGTCGTAGCCTTGCAGCACGCCGTCGCGAACGAGCGCGTCGAGACGTTGGCCCACGGCCTCGGCACCCGCGAGCGCGCCGGCCTCGTCACGCGCCGAGACGGCGACCAAGGTGCCGGCATCGGAGGCGCCGACGTCGGCGCGAAGCGAGGCGTCGATGGCGAGGCTGGCGGCGTCAATCGGGCTCAGCGACGACAGCTCGCCACGCCAGGGCGAAGGCAGCATCACGAGTGCCGCGACCGCCGCCGCGGCGACGAGCAGAACGCCGACGCGGGCGTGCGGCAGCGCGTCGGCCGCGGCTTGCATGGCGCGTCCGAGCTGGCGCCGCAGGCCGAGGCCGGGCGCGCCGTTCGGAGCCAGCACCGGGAACACGAAGCGCGTCGTCGCCGCGGCCGCGGCGAGGCCGGCGATCGAGAAGACGCCGAGCTGGGCCAGGCCGGGAAAGCCGGCGAAGAGCAGCGCCGCGAACCCGATCAATGAGGCGATCAAACCGAGCCGCACTGTCGGCCAGCTGTCGCGAATCCAGCGCGCGGCGGCGCCTTCGGCGGCACGGGCCTGGATCAGGTAGTAGATGGCGTAGTCGACGGCCTCGCCGATGAGCGTGGTGCCGAAGCCGAGCGTCATGCCGTGGATTTGGCCGAAGACGAGGCTGACGGTGGCGATGCCGGCGAGCACGCCGGTGCCGACCGGCAGCAGCGCGATCGCCATCGAGCGCAGCGAGGCGAAGGCGAGCAGAAGCAGCGCCACGACGATGGCCGAGCCGAACATCGCCAGCCGTTCCGCCTCGGCCTTGATGCGGTCGCGCGCGGCGACGCCGAAGCTGCCCGCGCCCGAGAGCTCGAGCCGCAGCCCGGGTCCCGCGACCTTGGCGAAGGCGGCGCGAACGGCGTCGAGCGCGGTCTGCTGGCCGTCGAGGTCGGAGCCTTCCGCGGCGGTGGTCGCGACAAGCACAGCGCGTGGCAACGAGCGCGAGACCCAGACGCCGCCTTCGTTGCGCGGTGCCTGCGCCGGCGTCAGCGCTTCGGCGATGCGCAGGGTCTCGCCGGTCGGGTCGCGGAAGAGGATGGGCTTGAGCAGCGAGCCGGCTGGCGTACCGAGCAGCGACACGGTTTCGTCGATGGCGGTGCGCAAGCCCTCGACGCTGAAGCGCGCGGCGTCGACGGCCGGGCTCAGGGCATAGCGGTGCGCGAAGACATAGCGGCCGGCGCTGCCGTAAGCGGCGGTGTCGCCGTTGTTGACGGATGTGAAGCGGGCGTCGGCTCGCAGCGCGTCGGCCAGTCGCTTCGAGGCCTGTACGCGTGCGGCGGCGCCGGCGCTGCCGTCACCGCCGGCGATGCCGACGAGCACCAGCCGCGACGCGACACCGCTCTTCAGCTGATCGAGCAGCACCGCCTGCTCGGCGGTCGGCGCGGCGGGAAGAAAGGCGGAGAGGTCGGCGACGTAGTTCGCGCGCAGCGCCAACACCGCGGCGATCGCGCACGCTGTCAGCCAGACGCCGACCGCGACCAAGCCGCTGCCGCGTGCCGCCGCCGCCGCCATCAGGGCCGGGCGGCTGCCGGCGTGATCGTCATCGCCGGCTGCGCAGCAGGCGTGATCGTCATCACCGAGCGGTCGCCGTCGGCGAGCAGCACCGTGACCTCGCGCACGACCGCGTCGCGCCCTGAGACGCGCACCGACGCCACCTGGCCGCGCAGGCGCAGGTCGCGCGGCACCAGGTCGAGCGACCACTTGTCGGCGTCGCCGGCGACGGTGCTGTCGAACAGGCGCTCCAGCGATTCGCGGTTGCCGGTGAGCGTGCCGCGCACCGCCTCGACGATGACTGCGGCCTCGGGCGCGGCATCGAGCTGCATCGTGCGGCTGCGCTCGCCGAGGCTCATCGTCAACGTGTTGCCGGCGACGGCGAGCTTCTCGCGCCGCGGCGACAGCGTCTCGCGCACGAAGGCATCGGGGGCGCGAAACGAGAGCCGGCCCGACGACTCGAGCGTGCGGTCGAGCATCTCGATGCGGCGCGTCTCGGTGAAGGTGGCTTCGCCGGCCTTGACGCGGCCGAGCAGGGCGGTGAGCGCGGCGAGATCGAAGGCCGGCGCGGCGATGGCCGTGGCCGTCACCGAGGTCAGCGCCGCGAATGCGACGAAAGCGAAGACCGCGGCGCGGCGATCAGTGCGCATCGTCAGGCGGCTTGGTTGCAGATGCCGGAGTCACAGCGGCAGCGGAGGAAGCGTCGGCATCGGCCCAGAAGTCGTAGAAGTTGAACCAGTTGTAGGGCGCCTCGCGGCACAGCGCTTCCAGCGTGGCGACGTAGCGCTCGAGCGCGGCGCGGACCGCAGCGTCGCGCTCGGCGCCGGTCATGGTGCGCGGCTCGCCGAAGTCGGCCAACTCGACGAAGCGCAGATCGTAGTCGCGGCCACCGCGGTAGATGCCGGCCATGAACACGACCTTGCGGCGCAGCATCGCGGCGAGCCGGAACGGGCCGTCGGAAAAGAGCGCGGGCGCGCCGAGAAAGTTCAGCGCCACCGACTTCGAGCGCTGCGAGCTGCCGGGCAGCGTGCGGTCGGCGAGCAGGCCGGCGAGGCCGCCGTCGTCGAGCCACTGCCGCAGCGACAGCATCGCGTCGACGCGGCCGAGGCCGATGGTGTGCAGCTTGGCCTTGGGCGGTTCGCCAGCTCGCGCCTTCGGCACCAGGGCCGCCAGCGTGTCGTTGATGAGGCGGGCGTTGTCTTCGTACATGACGATCGCCACGCGCAGGCCCTTGTCGTGGCCGATCATGCGCAGCGCCTCGAAGCTGCCGAGGTGGGCGCCGAACGCAAGCACGCCTTCGCCGCGCGCGAACGGCGCCATCACCGCCTCGGGGTTGCTGGCCTCGAACCGGAACTCATCGAAGCGCTCTTGCAGCAGATAGACGCGATCGAGCACGGTCGAGGCGAAGGTGAACACGTGCGCGTAGCCATCGCGCCAGGTCGCGGGCCGGCCGAGCGCGCGCGCCAGATAGGCCCGCGAGGCGCGTCGGGCCTCGCCGCCGAAGACCACGAAGTAGAGCGCGATCGGGCCGAGCAGCAGGCGCGAGGCACGGCGGCCGGCGGCCATCGCGATCCAGCGCATCAGGCGCAGCACCGGCAGGTTGCTGCGTTCCTGGCGGGCCGTCCACGCCGGCGGCGGTGCGGCGCGGCCTTCGCTCTTGGCGCTGTCGCCGTTCACGGCGCGGCCAGACCGGCGGTGAGCGCGAACTGGCCACTGGCGACGACGCGCGCGCCTTCTACGACGCGCCAGTCGAGAGCCTTCGTGCCGAGCCTGAACTCGATAGCGAGCGTGCTGCCCGGCAGCACCGCGCCGAAGAACTTTGCGACCGCCAGCCGTGGCTCGGAGCCGATGGCCGCGGCAAGCCGCGGCTCGTCGTGCGCGGCCTCGAGGACCTCGGCCAGGATGGCGACGCCGGGCAGGATCGGCCGGCCCGGGAAGTGGCCGTCGAAGGCCGGGTGATCGGCAGCGATGTGAAGCGGCCGCGTGATTGCTTCATTGCTCATCGGGCGCCCGCTCCCGCCAGCATGCGGGCCGCGAGGCCGGCGAGCGCGGCGGCGGTCAGCTTGCCGGTCGCTTCACGTGGCAGCGACTCGACGTGGACGACGCGGCGCGGCACGAAGGCGGCGTCGACGCGTTCGCGCAGCGCCGCGACGATGCGCTCGCGGCCGATTTCGGGCGCAACCACGAACGCGACCAGGCGAACGATGCCGACGCCCTGGTCGGGCGGCAACCAGAACGCGCCGTCGACGACGCCTTCGATCGAGTTGAGGTGAAAGTTCAGGTGGCCGATCGAGCTGCGCTTGCCGGCCACGTTGACGAGGTCGTTGGTTCGGCCGAGCAGGCGGAAGGTCTGCTCGCCGATGACCTCGAGCACGTCGGCCAGCGGCGTCGGCTCGGCGACGTGGCCGCCGCTGACAACCACGGCGGCGCCGTCGCCGGTTAGGCGCAGGCCGTCGAAGGTGCGCCATTCGGGGCCGGCCGTGGTCCGACGCGTCGCGACCTGGCCGGCCTCGGTGCAACCGTAGATCTCGACCAGCGGCGCCCGCAACTGCGCCTCGGCGCGGGCCGCGAGCTGCGGCGACAGCGGCGCCGTCGCGCAGACCACGAGCGCGAGTGGCGCCACGTCGACGCCGGCGTCGAGCAGCGCCTTCAGGTGGAACGGCGTCGTCACCAGCATGCGCGGCGCCGGCACGGCGGCCAGCGCGGCGGCGATGTCGGCGGCGAAGAACGGCCGGCCGGCGTCGAAGGCGGCGCCGCCGAGCATCGCCAGCAGCACGCTCGACTCGAAGCCGTACATGTGCTGCGGCGGCACCGTCGCGACGAGCGCGATGCCGGTGAGATCGGCCTGGCCGAGAAAGCTCGCCAGACGCGACGCCTCGGCGCGCGCGTTGGTCACCAGCAGGCCCCACGGCTTGGCGTGCGGCACCGGATCGCCGGTCGAGCCAGAGGTGAGCACGTAGGCGGCGACGAGGTCGGCGTCGACGGCGGGCGCGTCGACGCTGCCGATGCGTCGCCTGTTGTCGATCGACGTCGATGCCGATGCCGCGACATGCGCGACGGCCGGCAGCCCGTGACCGTCGCCGCCGGACTCGACCAGGGCATAGGCATCGGTGAAGCGTGTCCGCAGTCGCGCCACCGTGTCGGCGAGGTGATTCGGCGGCAGCAGGCTGCTCTGGCCGCGCAGCAGCGCCGCACCGAGGCCGACGGCGAAGCGGTAGCGGTCGGTCGACAGGTTGAGCATCGTGCCCGCGGCCGGCAGCCGTTCGGCAAGCGCGCGGGCATCGGCAGCGAAGCACCGACGCGAGATGGCGACGCCGTCACGCCAGGCAAAGGCCGCGGAGAGGTCGCCAGCGATCAGGCGGCTATTCATTCGGTGCCCGCGGTGCCGACCGCTTCGAATACGCGGTCACGGCCTGGCTCAGCGTCGCCCGCTCGAACTCGGGATGCAGCCGATAGCGAAGCACGTATTCGCCGACGAAGAGCACGACCATCGCCACCGGCGTCACGAGGTTGGCGAACACCGCCCAGGCCTCGAAAGGAGCCAGCAGATAGAGCCCGATCGAGAGGCCGGCCATGGCGAAGAAGTAGACCGTCCAGGCGACGGTGACCTGCCGCGAGTACGCGACCATGTCGGCCGAGAGCCGGCCATGGACGCGGCGCGCGAGCGCGGTGACGAGTGGCTCGCGACCGGCCTGCAGCGTTGCCCCGAAGGCACCGCCGAGCAGCGCGTGAATGACCACGTGCTGGGCCAGGTAGATCGTTTGCGGTGCGAAGCCGCCGCCGTGCCAGGCCTGGAACACGAGCCCCGTCGCGGCCGCCACGAGCAAGGCCGTGAACCAGCGCCATCGCCTTTGCCACGTATAGAGCGCGGCCAGCACCAGCATCGGCCCGACGATGAGCACGGCGTTCCAGCCCGAGGCCGGCGCCGAGGTCATCAGCCAGTGCGTGAACGCCACGTAGGCGAGGCCGGCGACGGCGAGCAAGGCGGCGCGGGCGCCCATCGCGTGCTACGTCTTGCGGTTGGCGGCGATGTGCTCGGCGAGGCTCGCCAGCGACCGGAAGATGCGCACGTTGTCGGCGTCGTCGGACTTGAGCTGGAAACCGTAGCGCTGCGAGACCACCAGCGCCACCTCGAGGATGTCGATCGAGTCGAGGCCCAGGCCCTCGCCGTAGAGCGGTGCTTCGGGGTCGATGGCATCGGCCGCGGTGTCGAGGTTGAGGGCCTCGACCAGCAGTGCCGCGACCTCGCGTTGCAGATCGGTTTGAGCGGGTGCCATGCGTGCTTGAAAAGACGGGAAAGAAGAAGGGGAAAAGAACCGATCGAGTCTAGCAAAAGGACCTGTCCGGCCCGCTCACTCGACCCGTGCGCCCGACGCCTTGACGACGCGCTCGTATTTCGCGAGCTCGGCCGCCACAAAGGCGGCGAAGCGGTCGGGCGACATCGCGATCGGCTCGGCGTAGAGGCCGGCAAGGCGGCTCCGCAGCTCGGCCGAGCCCAGTGCCTCGACGAAGGCAGCGTTGAGGCGCGCCGTCGTCTCGGGCGCGAGGTGGGCCGGCCCGAACAGGCCGAACCAGGTGTCGATGTCGAAGCGGCCGAGGCCGAGCCTGGCGCCGGCTTCGGCGACGGTGGGCACCTCGGGCATCGCGCTCGAACGCTTCGCGGTCGTCACCGCCAGCGCCTTCAGCTTGCCGGCCTTGATGTTGGCCGAGGCCGACGCGAGGTTGTCGAAGCTGAGGTCGACCTGACCGGCCAGCAAGGCGAGCTGTGCCGGGCTGCCGCCGGCGTACGGGATGTGGACCATGAAGACGCCGGCCTGCGACTTGAACAACTCGCCGGCGAGGTGGCCGGCGCTGCCGTTGCCGCCGGAGCCGTAGTTGAGCTTTCCCGGGTTCTTCTTCGCGTCGGCGACGAGATCGACCACCGAGTCGATGCCGAGCTTGCCGGCGGTCTCCGGCGTCATCACCAGCACGTTGGGGACGCGGGCGACGCCGGTGATCGGCGTGAAGTCCCTGATCGGGTCGTACGGCAGCTTCGCGAACAGCCACGGATTGATGGCGTGGGTGGCGACGGCACCCATCACGATGGTCTGGCCGTCGGGTGCGGCGCGGGCCGCCATGTCGGCGCCGAGGTTGCCGCCCGCGCCTGGCTTGTTGTCGACCACGACCACGCCGAGGCTGTCTTTCACGCGTTCGGCGAGCGCGCGGGCGACGATGTCGAGCGGGCCGCCGGGCGGGTAGGGAACGATGAGCCGGATCGGCCGTGCCTGCGCCGCCGCGAAGCCCGGCAGCGCGAGCGCCGCGGCCGCGCCGCCGAGGCAAGCGAGCGATGCGAGTGCCTGGCGGCGCCTCATGCCGGGCTTGCGAGGATGTGGTTTCGTTGCATCGATGTCGCCTCTGGATCAGGGTCCATGCTTGTCGGCTTCCGACGTGAACGAGTCGGCGAAGAACTCGTCGTCGGGCAAGCCGCAGCGAACCACGAAATCGTGCTGTGCCGACTCGACCATGATCGGCACCCCGCAGGCGTAGACCTGGTGCTCGAGCAGGCTCGGGTGGTCGTGCATCACGGCCTGGTGGACGAAGCCGGTGCGGCCGTGCCAGTCGTCTTCGGGCTTCGGCTCGGAGAGCACCGGCACGTAGCGCAGCGTCGGCATCTGCGCCGCGGCGGCCTCGGCCCATTCGTGCATGTACAGATCGGCTTTGCTGCGGCAGCCCCAATAGAGCACGGCCTTTCTCTGGCTGCCCTTCCAGATCATGTGCTCGAGGATGGCCTTGATCGGGGCGAAGCCGGTGCCCGAGGCGAGCAGGATCATCGGCTTGTCGGAGTCTTCGCGCAGGAAGAAGCTTCCGAACGGACCCTCGACGCGGAGGATGTCTTTCTCTTTCATGGCGCCGAACACGTGGTCGGTGAACTTGCCCCCGGGCAGGTGGCGCACGTGCAGCTCGATCGTCGGCTTCTCGCCCACGGTGTGTGGGGCGTTGGCCATCGAGTAGCTGCGGCGGGCGCCGTCGCGCAGGATGAACTCGACGTACTGGCCGGCGCGGTACTGGAACGGGTCGTTGGCCGGCAGCTGCAGCTTCAGGATGGCGACGTCGGCCGCGGGCCTGTCGATCGAGAGCACGCGGCTCGGCAGCTTCCTGATCGCGAACTCGCCGGCGCCGGGCACCGTGCGCGCCTCGATCACGACGTCGGTCTGCGGCGCTGCCTGGCAGGTCAGGATGAAGCCGGCGGCTTCTTCGTCGGCGTCGAGCGCCTTCTGCTGATGCGCACCATGGATGACGCGGCCTTCGAGCATGCGGCATTTGCAGGAGCCGCAGGCGCCGTCCCTGCAGCCGTACGGCAGGCCGATGCCCTGGCGGATGGCTGCCTGCAGGATGGGCTCGTCGCGCTCGACGGCGAAGGTCCTGCCGCTCGGCTGGACGGTGACGGTGAAAGGCATGGAGATGCGACGGGATTACGTCGCCTAGACTCGGTCCGCGATTTTGCCCTGACGTGACGATGCGACCGACCCCAGGCTCCCGGCCGACCTTGCTGATCGTGGGTTGCGGCGACGTCGGCCTGCGCGTAGCGCGCGTCCTCCGTGGTCGCTGGCGGCTGCTGGCGCTGACCTCGAGCGCCGATCGGCAGGGCGAGTTGCGCGGCGCCGGCCTGGTGCCGCTGGTCGGCGACCTCGATCATCCGGTCGGCCTCGGCCGCCTGGCCGACCTCGCCGACGCCGTGCTCCATCTTGCGCCACCGCCCGGCCACGGCAGCGCCGACACGCGCACCGCAAACCTCCTGGCGGCGCTGTCGCGTTCGGTGCGCCTGCGCCGGCTCGTCTACGTCTCGACCAGCGGCGTCTACGGCGACTGCGGCGGTGCCCGCGTCGACGAGACGCGGGCCGTGGACCCGGCCACCGACCGGGCCCGCCGCCGCGTCGACGCCGAACAGCGCCTGCGTCACTTCGGCCGCCATTCGGGCGCGACGGTGACGATCCTGCGCGTGCCCGGCATCTACGCGCTCGGCCGTGCCGGCGGCGACCCGCGCGAGCGGCTCGCTCGCGGCACGCCGGTGCTCGCCGCTGCCGACGACGTCCACACCAATCACATCCAGGCCGACGACCTCGCTCGCGCCTGCATCGCCGCGCTCGTTCGCGGCCGGCCGCAGCGTGTGGTCAACGTCGCCGACGACAGCGCCCTGAAGATGGCCGACTACTTCGATCTCGCCGCCGACCTGTTCGCCATGCCGCGGCCGCTGCGCTTGCCGCGCAGCGAAGCGGCGGCCGTGATGTCGCCGATGCAGATGAGCTTTCTCGGCGAGTCGCGCCGTCTCGTCAACACGCGCATGAAGCGCGAGCTGCGGCTGGTGCTGCGCTACCCGACGGTGGCCGAGGGCTTGCGCGCCGGAGCGGCTTCGAACTCCCCAGGAAAAGAGACGCCATGAAAACGCTTCTTCTTGCTCAGCCCATGCCGGCCGCACCGTTCATCGCTGCCATCACGTCGCGCGCGCCCGAGATCGAGGTCGTCGCGTATCGCTCGGCGATGGCCGACGACGAGCTCGCCAGCTTCGACGCCGTGCTCGCCTGGCAGCTGCCGGACGGCCTGGCGGCGCGGCTGCCGCGCGTCGGCTGGGTCTGTTCGGTGGCGGCCGGCGTCGAGAAGCTGCTCGTGCCCGAGCTGGCGCCGCACGTGCGCGTTTCGCGCATCGTCGACCGCGAGCAATCGGCCGGCTTTTCGCAGTTCGTCGTCGCCATGGCGCTGCGCCACGCGCGCTCGCTCGAGCTCTACGAACGCCAGCAGCGCGAACGCGCGTGGACGCGGCATCCGGTGCCGATCGCGCGGCACACCGTCGCCGTGCTCGGCACCGGCGCCATGGGCGGCGAGATCGCGGCCTGGCTGGAGCGCGTCGGCCTCGTCGTGCGCGGCTGGAACCGCAGCTCCGGGCAGGCGCTCGACGAGGTCCTTGCCGACAGCGCGATCGTCGTCTGCGCCTTGCCGCTGACGACCGAGACCGAAGGCCTGCTCGATGCCCGCGCTTTCGCGCTGATGCCGCGCGGCGGCTACCTCATCAACGTCGCCCGCGGCGCCCACGTCGTCGAGGCTGACCTGATCGCGGCGGTGCGCTCGGGCCACCTGAGCGGCGCCGCGCTCGACGTCCAGCGTCGCGAACCGCTGCCGGCCGACGATCCGCTCTGGGACGTGCCCGGCATTACCATCACGCCGCACATCGCCGCCCAACCTTCGGCCGACACCGTCGGCGCGCAGTTCGTGGCGGCGCTGCGCGCGCTCGGCCGCGGCGAGCCATTGCCCAACGAGGTCGACCGCTCGCGCGGCTACTAACCTCGGCGCCGGCCGAAAGGAGCCTGGCCGCGCCAGTAGCGGATCGTCAGCAGGCCGCCGAGCATCCCTCCCAGATGCGCGAAGTGGGCGACGCCGGAGTTCATCACGTAGGCGCCCTGGTACAGCTCGAGCAGGCCGTAGCCCAGCACCAGGTACTTGGCCTTGAGCGGGATCACGAAGAACAGCAGGATGATGCGGTTCGGAAAGATCATCGCGAAGGCGAGCAGCAGGCCGAACAGGCCGCCAGAGGCGCCGACCGTGGGCGCGCCCGAGCCCATGAGCGAGTTGACGAGCAGCTGCGTCAGCGCTGCCGCGATCACGCTGGCCGAGAAGAAGGTGATGAAGCGCTTGCGGCCCCAGATCTGCTCGAGCTCGGCGCCGAACATCCAGAGGCCGAGCATGTTGAAGAACAGGTGGTTGAAGCTGCCGTGGATGAAGGCGTAGGTGCCGATCTGCCAGGGCCAGAAATTGGCGCCGATGGGCCACAGCCAGAACGGCGCCAGGAGGCCCGGACCGAGCAGCTCACCGAGGAAGAAGACGGCCACGTTGGCGAGCAGGAGGGCCTGTGTGACGGGAGGAAGCGGCGGCATTCGTGAGAGTCCGGAAGAGGGCGATGCGGCAGCTAGTCTACGGCCCGTGTGGCAAACTGCCATGCTCCGCTAGCCCCGCCCCGGTGGTGAAATTGGTAGACGCGCGGGACTCAAAATCCCGTTCCGCAAGGAGTGTCGGTTCGATTCCGACCCGGGGCACCACAGCGCTCGATCCGCACCCCTCATGAGCGACGCCACGCCCTCCTATCCGACCATCGAAGACGTGATCGGCAAGACGCCGATCGTGCGACTGGTGCGCCTGCCCGGCGAGGCCGGGTCGGCTCGCGGCAACGTCGTTCTCGGCAAGCTCGAAGGCAACAACCCGGCTGGCTCGGTGAAGGATCGGCCAGCCATCAGCATGATCCGGCGGGCCGAGGAGCGCGGCACGATCAAGCCGGGCGACACGCTGATCGAGGCGACCTCCGGAAATACCGGCATCGCCCTCGCCATGGCGGCTGCGATCCGCGGCTACAGGATGCTGCTGGTGATGCCGGAAGACCTCAGCATCGAGCGCGCGCAGACGATGAAGGCGTTCGGCGCCGAACTCATCCTCACGCCCCGTTCCGGCGGCATGGAATACGCGCGTGACCTGGCCACCCAGCTCGAGAAGGACGGCAAGGGGCACGTGCTCGACCAGTTCGCCAACCCCGACAACCCGCGGGTCCACTACGAGACCACGGGGCCGGAAATCTGGAACGACACCGCGGGCCGTGTCACCCATTTCGTGAGCGCGATGGGCACCACCGGCACGATCAATGGCGTGTCGCGCTTCTTGAAGGAGAAGAGCGCGGCGGTGCGCATCGTCGGCGCCCAGCCGACCGAGGGCTCGCGCATTCCGGGCATCCGCAAGTGGCCCGAGGAATACCTGCCGAAGATCTACGACCCGAAAGCGGTCGACGAGATCGTCTACGTGAGCCAGGCCGACGCCGAAGAGATGACGCGCCGACTTGCCCGCGAAGAAGGCATCTTCGCCGGCATCTCGGCGGCGGGTGCGTGCTGGGTGGCGCTGCAGATCGCGGCGAAGGTGGAGAACGCGACCATCGTCTTCATCGTCTGCGACCGTGGCGACCGCTACCTGTCGACGGGCGTCTTTCCGGCATGAGCACGGCCAGGTACGACGTCGTCTTCTGCACGAACTGCGCCACCCGGCTGGAGCCGATCGCGGTCGAGGAAGACGGCGGCGCGAAGACGCGCCTGCGCTGCCCGGCCTGCACCTGGACCCATTGGGGCAACCCGACGCCAGTGCTGGCCGCGGTGATCGAATGCGTGGACCGCGAGGGCGGCGTGCTGCTGGCGCGCAACGCCGCCTGGCCGGGCAAGTTCTTCGGCCTCATCACCGGCTTCATGGAAGCCGGCGAGACGCCGGAGGAGGGTATCGCCCGCGAGGTCAAGGAAGAGACATCGCTCACGGTCGAGTCGCTGTCGCTGATCGGCGTCTACGAGTTCCTGCGCATGAATCAGGTCATCATCGCCTACCACGCAACGGCCCGCGGCGAGATCGTGCTTTCGCCCGAGCTGGTCGACTATCGCGTCGTGGCGCCGGAGCGCGTCAAGTGCTGGCCGGCCGGCACCGGCAAGGCCCTCGCGGACTGGCTGGTGACGCGTGGTATCGAGCCTCAGTGGATGGACTTGCCACCGGGCAAGCGGGCGACCGAAGTGGACGTGGATTGAAAGAGATCAGGAGCGCATCGATGGACGCACAAAAAGAGCTCGACACCCGTGGCCTCAACTGCCCGCTGCCGATCCTGAAGGCGAAGAAGGCACTGGCCGACATGTCGACCGGCGACGTGCTCAGGATCGTGGCCACCGACCCCGGCTCCGTACGCGACTTCCAGGCCTTCGCCCGGCAGACCGGCAACGAGCTTGTCGAGCAGACGAGCGCCAACGACGAGTTCGTGCACTACCTCCGGCGGCGCTGACGGTTGTCATCCTGAGCGAAGAGAGGGGTCCCGGTGCGGCGCCCGGACTCTCTTCGCTGACGCTCAGAGTGACAGGCGGCGCAGATAGGCGCGAAAGTCGGCTCCCAGTTCGGCGTTCTCGAGCGCGAGTTCGACGTTGGCGTGCAGCCAGCCTTCCTTGCTGCCGCAGTCGTAGCGCCGGCCCTCGTAGCGAAACGCATAGACCTTCTCGGTCTTCAGCAGGCCGGCGATGCCGTCGGTGAGCTGGATCTCGCCGCCGACGCCGCGTGGCTGCGCCGCGATCTGGGCGAACACCGCCGGCGTCAGGATGTAGCGGCCGGCGACGCCGAGACGCGACGGCGCCACCTCGGGCGCTGGCTTCTCGACGATCTTCTCGATGTCGACGAGGCGGTCGCCCGTGGCGCGGCCGGCGACGATGCCGTAGCGCCGCGTGTGCTCGGCGGGCACTTCCTGCACCGCGATGATCGACGCCTGCATCTGTGCGAACTGCTCGACCATCTGCGCCAGCACCGGGGGCGTGCCGATCATCAGATCGTCGGGCAACAGCACGGCGAAGGGATGCTCGCCGACGAGGTGGCGCCCGCAGAGCACGGCGTGGCCGAGGCCGAGCGCCTGCGGCTGGCGCACGAACACGCACTCCATGTCGTCGGGCTTGACGGCGCGGACGGCCTTCAGCAGCTCGGCCTTGTTCGACTTCTCGAGCGCGTCTTCGAGCTCGAAGGTGCGGTCGAAGTGGTCTTCGATGGCGCGCTTGTGGCGGCCGGTGACGAAGATCATCTCGCGCACGCCGGCGGCATAGGCCTCTTCGACCGCGTACTGCATCAGCGGCTTGTCGACGACGGGCAGCATTTCCTTCGGCAACGCCTTGGTCGCTGGAAGGAATCGGGTGCCGAGTCCTGCCACCGGAAAGATCGCGTGGCGGACCGCCTGCTTGACCGTGTGCTTGATTGACATCTACTTACAATCGCCTCGGAAAGTTCATCTCGATTTTGCACGCGACACCGCGGGCGGCAGGCGAAGGAAACCGATCTCCATGGACCTGCTCGTCATCGAAAGCCTGGACGCTGATGTCATGCAGTGGCTCGGAGCCAGGCACCGGATCCGCCACGCACCGGAGCTCGCTTCCCTGCCGCGCGAGTTCCGCCGCGCGCTCTATGACGTCCGGGCAGCCATCGTGCCGGCGTCGCTCCCGGTCGACGCCGAAACGCTCGATTTCGCACCGGTGCTGCGCGCCGTCGGTCGGGTCACGGCTGGCTCGGAGAACATCGATCTCGCGGCCTGTGAGCGGCGCCAGGTCGAGGTCGTCCGCTGCCTCACGGCCAGCGCCCGTGCCGAGGCCGAATTCATCATCGGCGCGATGCTGTCGTTGCTGCGGCGGGTGCCGGTGCGCGGCGCCGACGGCACGGCGGTCGGCCGCGAGCTCGGCGGCACCACCATCGGCCTCGTCGGCATGCCGCCGGCGGCGCGCACGATCGCGCAGTTGCTTTCCGGCTTTGGCGCCAGCGTCATCGGCTACGACCCGGCGCTGCACGCCAGCGACAGCGTCTGGCCGATCTGGAACGTGCGGCCTGCGGGTCTGCGCGAACTGGTCGAGCGCGCCGACGTGATGTGCGTGCAGCTCGACTACTACAGCCGCTACCACGGTCTGCTCGGCGACCGCTTCCTGCCCTACTGCAAGCCTGATCAGGTCCTCGTCAGCACCGGCCATTCGGCGCTCTTCGACGAGAGCTCGCTGGCCCATGCGCTGAAAAGCCGCCGCATCGCCGCGGCCTGGCTCGACAGCGTCGAGCCGGGTGCCCTCGATGTCGACCGGCCGCTGCACGGCATCGACACCTTGCAGGTGACGCCGCGTGTTGCCGGCACCACGCGCGAGTCGCGCCAGCGCAGCGGCTGGGCGGTGGCGCGCCGCATCGACGAGCTGCTCGCCGCCGGCGCGCCTGGCGCGCGCGGCAGCCGCGACTTCAGGTCGACGATTCCAGGCGCGCTAGCTGCTCTCGGAGCCGGCTCGCCATCGCGCTGAAGTCGGCGACGCGCTTCTTCTCCAGATCGACCACGGCGGCCGGTGCCCGCGCCACGAAGCTCTCGTTGCCGAGCTTGGCATGGGCCCGGGCCGTCTCGCCGACGATGCGCTCCAGCTCCTTCGTGAGGCGCGCGATCTCGGCGCCCCTGTCGATGGCGATGTGCAGCGCGATCCGCGTCGTGCCGGCGACGGCCACGGGTGAGTCGCGGGTCGCGGCCGCGAAGCCGGTGTCGTCGTCGAACACCGTGACTTCGGAGATCCGCGCCATCGACTTGATGAGCGGCGCGGCGGCGGCGATGAAGGCGCCGTCGCCGATGGCGTAGAGCGGCACGCGCTCGCCGGCGGCCACGCTCATCTCGCTGCGCAGGGCGCGGGCGCTGCCGACGATCGCCTTCAGCGCCGCCATCCATGCGTCGGCCTTGGCGTCGATGCGTTCCAGCTGCGCCTTCGGATAGGCCGCGGTGACGATGCCTGCCGTGTCCGCGGCCGTCTTGCGGCCCGCGACCACGGCGACGCGCTCCCACAGTTCGGCGGTGAGGAAGGGCGTGATCGGGTGCAGTAGGCGCAGCACGGTCTCGAGCACGCGCAGCAGCGTTCGCCGCGTCGCCCGCTGCTCGGCCTCGTTGTCCGAGCGCAGCTGCACCTTGGCGATCTCGATGTACCAGTCGCAGTATTCGTCCCACACGAACGCGTAGATGGCGTGCGAGACGGTGTCGAGCCGGTACTCGGAGAAGCCCTGCTCGACGGCCGCCTCGACGTGCTGCAGTTCGCCGGTAATCCATCGGTCGGCCTGCGAGAAGGCAAGGTAGTTGTGGAACGGCTGGCCGGGCGCGCACTCGGCCTTCGTGTGCTCGGCGAGGCCGCAGTCCTTGCCTTCGGCGTTCATCAGCACGAAGTGGGTTGCGTTCCAGACCTTGTTGCAGAAGTTGCGGTAGCCCTCGCAGCGCTTCGAGTCGAAGTTGACGTTGCGGCCCAAGCTGGCGAGCGAGCAGAAGGTGAACCGCAGCGCGTCGGCGCCGAAGCCGGGAATGCCGTTCGGGAACTCGGCGGCGGTGTCCTTGCGCACACGCGGCGCTGTCTCGGGGCGGCGCAGGCCGGTGGCGCGCTTCTCGAGCAGGGCCCCTAGTGCGATGCCGTCGATGAGGTCGACGGGATCGAGCACGTTGCCTTCCGACTTGCTCATCCGCTTGCCGTTGGCATCGCGCACCAGGCCGTGGATGTAGACGTCGCGGAACGGCACCTGGCCGGTGAAGTGCAGCGTCATCATCATCATCCGGGCGACCCAGAAAAAGATGATGTCGTAGCCGGTGACCAGCACGCTCGACGGCAGGAACAGCTCGAGTTCCTTCGTCTGCTTCGGCCAGCCGAGCGACGAGAACGGCACGAGGGCCGAGGAGTACCAGGTGTCGAGCACATCGGGGTCGCGCTCGAGCGCGCCTTCGTAGCCGGCGGCGCGTGCCTTGGCGTGTGCCTCGGCTTCGCCCGTGGCCACGAAGATCTCGCCGCCGCTGCCGTACCAGGCCGGGATCTGGTGGCCCCACCAGAGCTGGCGCGAGATGCACCAGTCCTGGATGTTGTTCATCCACTGGTTGTAGGTATTGACCCAGTTTTCCGGCACGAATTTCACCGCGCCGC
>JAYTYH010000395.1:0-4338 GCA_043742485.1 Rhizobacter sp. | reverse complement strand
CCTTCGGCGGCGAAGCCGATGACCTGCGCACCGTACGTGACCTGCTGCGCTTCGCCGTCAGCCGCTTTCGCGAGGCCGACGTGTTCTTCGGCCACGTCTTCGTTCGATCGGCAGGTACCGTCCACATCGCCCCGTCAAGGTCAATCTCTGCCCACGTGGCGCCGCGAACTTCGCCTGAACGCGCGGCTGTAAGGACGACGAACTCCAACGCCCTGGAACCTGTTCCTTCTTGTGCACGCAGCGCCAACATGAATCCGCCCACTTCGTCCAGTGGGACGGCTCGGTGATGCCCGCTTTTTGTGATCTTGCCCGGCGCCGGTAGCAGCTTGTTGAGGTGGCCTTTCCAGCGCGCAGGATTCGTACCCTCTCGAAAGCCCCGGGCTGTTGCCCAGTCCAGTACCGACTCGATTCGACCGCGCAGCCGGGAAGCGGTTTCGGTCTTCGATTTCCAGATGGGCTGCAATACCGCGAGAACGTGCGTCAGGGCCACATCACGCACTTGTAGGGCGCCTATGGTGGGGTAGGTGCTCGCCAGCGTGTTCCGCCACTGCTCGGCGTGTTTTGCGTTGGTCCACCCCGGCTCTTGCGCTTCTATGTACGTCATCGCCGCCTGCTGGAAGGTGAACGCGTTAGCGAGTTGTGCCCGCAGCGCGCTCGCGGCAGCTTTTCGCTCCTCGATCGGATCGATGCCTTTGTCGGCCTTCTCGCGCTCCTCCCGCGCCCTGCGCCGAGCGTCGGCGAGGGTCACGTCGGGGAAGCCCCCCAAGCCCATTTCGCGCCGCTTTCCCGCCGATGAATACCGCAGTACCCAACTACGAGCACCGCTACTTTGAACCTGTATAGCCAAACCAGCCACGCCGCCGACGAAGTGGAGTCCCGGATCGGCAAGTCGACCGACTTCCAGCGCCGACATTTCCCTCGTCTTCTTCGGCATTTATAGTCCCCTACACCAACCCATCAATATTTGCGAAATTAGATGATCATCCATGAAGCCACACGAGTCAACGACTAGGCAGTCCTAGTGGCAAGAAATCGGGAACATGAAGCGTAATGAAGCGGAACGAGAGTTCGATCCCGGTGGACACCCTCTCCACCAGTCACCTCGATGGCCACCGACAAGATCTCTCGCCGGGCGTCCGCGCGAGCGTCTGCCAAGACCCGAAGGATCACCGTCCTGCCGATGCCCATCAGGGTGACTCGGCGCGGCGGCGAGATGTGGGCAGCCGTCGACGGATCGACCTTCACCATCGACCCCAGCGGAGCACACGTGGTCAAGGGCCTCGAAGGGGACACGCTGCCGCCCCTCGTTGCCTTCGCCGCCGGCGAGTGGATTTCAGTCAACGACACCTGATTGCGCCTGGCCGCTTTTTCCTTCAGCTCGTATGAGTAGCGATATCCAGCCGGGGCTGCTTGTCCTGCACGGCAACCGCCTGGAATCGCTCAGGGACGCGGTGAGCGCGTGGCTGTCGCGGGCGCCGCTCGAGCCGCTCGAGCAAGAGAACTTCCTGGTCCAGAGCAACGGCGCTGGCGAGTGGCTGAAGATGTCGCTGGCCTCGATCGACGGCATCTGCGCGTCGACCCGTGTCGAGCTGCCGGCCCGCTTCCTGTGGCGTGCCTACCGCCAGATGCTGGGGCCGGTCGCCGTGCCGGCGTCGTCGCCGTTCGAGAAGTCGCCGCTGGTGTGGCGTCTCATGCGCTTGTTGCCGAGCCGACTGCAGGACCCGGCCTTCGCACCGATCGCGCGCTTCCTGCAGGGCGGCGACCTCGAGCGCCGGCTGCAGCTCGCCGAGCGCGTCGCCGATCTCTATGACCAGTACCAGGTCTACCGCGCCGACTGGCTCGAGGCCTGGGCCGGCGGCCGCGACCTCCTGCACTCGGCCTCGGGCGCACCGTTGCCGCTGCCCGCCGACCAGCGCTGGCAGGCGGCGCTGTGGCGCGACCTGCTCGCCGAGCTGAGCGACGACGAACGCCGCGGCACCCGCGCCCAGGTGCATCGCGCTTTCCTCGCCGCCCTGGGCGAGGGCGCCGAGCCGCATGCGCCGCTGCCACGCCGTGTCGTTCTCTTCGGCACCTCGCACCTGCCGGGCCAGACGCTCGAAGCGCTGGCTGCGCTGTCGGCGCACACGCAGGTGCTGCTGGCGATCCCGAACCCGTGCCGCTTCCATTGGGCCGACATCATCGAAGGCCGCGACCTGATGCGGCCGGCGGGTCGGCGCCATGCCTTGCGCGGCGGCCGCGACCTCGCCACGGTGCCGCTCGAGGCGATGCACGCGCACTCGCATCCCCTGCTCGCCGCGTGGGGCCGCCAGGGCCGCGACTTCATGCGCCAGCTCGATGCCTTCGACGACGCCGAGCGCTCCAAGAACCTGTTCGACGTGCCGCGCATCGACCTCTTCGACGACGGCCCGGGCGCGACGATGCTCGAGCAGGTCCAGGCGATGATTCGCGACCTGGTGCCGCTGGCCGAGCACGCGCCGCGAAGCGCCGCCGCGAGCGACCGGTCGATCGTGTTCCATATCGCCCACAACCCGCAGCGCGAGGTCGAGGTGCTGCACGACCAGCTGCTCGCTTTGCTGGCGGAGAAGTCGAGTGACGGCGCCGCCGGCGATCGAGCGCCGCTGAAGCCGCGCGACATCGTCGTCATGGTGCCCGACATCGACACTTTCGCGGCCGCGATCCGCGCTGTGTTCGGCCAGCATGCGCCGGGCGATCCGCGCCGCATTCCCTTCGGCATCGTCGACATCCGAAATCGCGGCAACGACCCGTTGCTGGTCGCCCTCGAATGGCTGCTGCGCGCGCCGGCGCAGCGCTTCCGGCTATCCGAAGTCAAAGACCTGCTCGAGGTGCCGGCGATCGCGCGGCGCTTCGGCATCGACGAAGACGATCTGCCGACGCTGGCGCGCTGGACCGAAGACGCCGGCGTGCGCTGGGGTCTCGACGCGCAGCAGCGCGCGAGCCTCGGGCTCGAGGCCTGCGGCGAGCAGAACACCTGGGCCTTCGGCCTGCGCCGCATGCTGCTCGGCTATGCCAGTGGCACGGCCTTCGCAGGCATCGAACCCTGCGGCGAGATCGGTGGCCTCGACGCCTCGCTGGTCGGCGCGCTCGTCGATCTGGTCGACCGCCTGGGCCATTGGTCGGCCATCTGCGGCAGCAGCGCCAGCGCCCGCGAATGGGCCGGCCGCGCCCGGGCGCTGCTCGAGGCACTGATCGACCCGGCCGACGAAGCCGAGCGCCTCACGTTGGCCGCACTCGAGTCGGCGCTGGCGCAGTGGCTGGAGGCCTGCGAGCTCGCCGGCTTCGACGAGCCGGTGCCGCTGGCGGTGTTCCGAGAAGCCTGGCTCGCCGCCGTCGACCCGCCGGGCGGGGCGCGCAGGTTCCTCGCCGGCGGCGTCACCTTCTGCACGCTGATGCCGCTGCGAGCGGTGCCGTTCGAGGCCGTGTGCCTGCTCGGCATGGACGACGGCGCCTACCCGCGCCAGAGCCGGCGCAGCGACTTCGACCTGATGGGCCTGCCCGGCCAGCAGCGCCCCGGCGACCGCTCGCGCCGCGACGACGACCGCTACCTCATGCTCGAGGCGTTGCTCTCCGCGCGCCGGATGCTCTACGTGAGCTGGAGCGGTCGCAGCGCCCGCGACAACAGCGCGCAACCGCCTTCGGTGCTGGTCTCGCAGCTGCGCGACTACCTGCGTGCCGCCTGGTCCGCCGACCCGGCACGAGACGCCGTCGCCGAGCGCACCACCGAGCACCCGCTGCAGCCTTTCAGCAGCCGCTATTTCGAGGGCAAAGGGCTCGTCACTTACGCGCGCGAGTGGCGCTCTGCGCATCGTGGCGGCGATGTCGATGTCGACAACGACAACGACGGCTTCGACGCTGCCGGATCCTTGCCGCCGTTCGAGCCCGGCGACCCGCTCACCATCGACGAGCTGTCGCGCTTTCTGAAGAACCCTGTCAAGGCGTTCTTCCGGCTCCGCCTCGGCGTGGTCTTCGACGAACGCGACGAAGCCAGCGACGACGACGAGACCTTCGTGCTCGACGGCCTGAGCCGCTACGGCGTGCTCGAAGAGCTCATCGACGACGCACCCGGCGCGGCGGCGGGCGGGCGCGGCGAAGCGTCTGCGGCGCGGCTCCGGCGCATCCAGGGCGCCGGCCGCCTGCCGATCGGCGAAACCGGTGCGCGCCTCGGCGACGAACTGGTGCATCTGGCTGAACCGATGCGTGCCGAGCGGCGCCGCTTCGAGGCGCGCTTCCCCGATCCGGCGCCGCCGCAACGCCTGCACTTCGATGCCGATGGCGTCGTCGTCGACGACTGGCACGACGGCATGCAGACCGACGGTCGGG
>JAYTYH010000394.1:0-10257 GCA_043742485.1 Rhizobacter sp. | reverse complement strand
GAAGGTGATGTCGGGCTTGGTCTTGGCGTAGTTCTTGACCGCGATGCCTTCGTCGCCCGAGAGCGGGCCGATCATGATCTGGACCTTGTCCTGCTCGACCGCCTTGCGCGTCGAGTTCACGGCCTTGTCGGGCGTCGCGTCGGACGAGACCTTGACGAACTCGATCTTCTTGCCGCCGGCCATGCCGTTGTGCTCCTTCAGCGCCAGGTCGGCGCCGCGCATGCCGTCTTGCCCCGGTGCCGCGAACGGACCTTCGAGGGAGGCCAGCAGGCCGATCTTTAACACTTCTTGCGCCTGCGCGATGCCGGTCAGCGCGAACAACGCGGCGGCACCGATGACACTGCGTGCGAATCCCTTTGCGTACTGGTTCATGTCTCGCTCCTGTCTTTCATGGTGAATGCGGTCTGTGCCGCGGTTGAGTGACCCGCCCCGACGGCAAGCGCGCACGCAGGTGCTGCCAGAGGCCCAGCAGGCCATCGGGAGAAAAGAGGACGATGGCGAGGAAGACGCCGCCGATCACGAGGTTGAAGCGCTCGCGGTCGACCAGATCGATCGCGAAGTTCTGCAGCAGCACGAAGACGATCGCGCCGATGAAGGCGCCGATCGGGTGCTTCATGCCGCCGAGCACGGCGATGATGAGGATGTTGATCATCGCCCCGGTGCCGACCGTGCCGGGCGAGATGCGGCCGTTGTACCAGACGAGGAGCACGCCGCCCACGGCCGCGAGGAAGCCCGCCACGGCATAGGCGGCGACGCGGTGCGCCGTGACGGCGAAGCCGAGCGAATGCATGCGGCGCGGGTTGTCGCGGATGCCCTGCAGGGCGACGCCGAAGGGCGTGCGCACGAGGTGCTTGACGAAGAAGTAGGCCGCGACCGCGCAGGCCAGCGTCAGGAAATAGAACGGCATCGGCTCGCGCAGGTCGAGCTCGTTCCAGGCTGGCGGCGCGATCTTGCTGAAGCCCTGAAAGCCGTTGAAGAGCGTGTAGTTCTGCTGCGCCAGATAGAAGAAGGCGACGCCCACAGCGAGCGTGATCATGATCGTGTAGATGCCTTCGGTGCGCACCGAGAGCCAGCCGATGGCCGCTGCCACGGCGGTCGCGATCACGACCGCGGCGACGAGCGCGAGCCACCACGGCCAGCCGAGACTGATGGCCGCATTGCTGCTGGTGCCGAAGATCGCGATCAGGTAGGCGGCCAGGCCGGCGACCGTCATCTGAGCCAGAGACACCATGCCGCCGTAGCCGCCGAGAAAGGTGAGCGAGAGGGCGACGATGCCGAGCGCAAGCGATTGCGCGCCGATCTGGAAGGTGAAGAACGGTGTCGCGAAGAAAGGATAGAGCAGCACGAAGGCGGCGACGACGACGTGGCGCCAGCGGATCGGCCGCACCAGCGTGCGCAGCCACGGCGGTGCGTCGCCTTGCGCCGGCGCTGCCGTGGCGACCGGACGGTCGGTCGTTCGCGTGGGCAACGAATGCACGACCGCGCCGCCCCGTGCACCCTGCGCCGCCGCGAATGCGGCACCGGACGACGAGTTCATCGCCCGCCGCCATTTCGCCGCGCTCACGTGTTCTTCCCCATCAGCCCGCGCGGCTTGAAGGCCAGCGCCACGACCATGATCACGAAGGTGAAGACGACGCTGTAGGTGGGCGCGTAGGCAAGGCCGAACTGCTCGGCCAGGCCGATCAGCAGCGCACCGATGGCGGCGCCGACGACGCTGCCCATGCCGCCGACGATGACGACGACGAGCGAGGCGAGCAGGTAGCGCGTGTCTTCGCCGGGCGAGATCGACAACGCCGTGCCGCCGACGACGCCGGCCAGCCCTGCCAGGCCGGCCCCGATGGCGAAGGTGAGCGCGAAGACGAGCTGCACGTTGACGCCGGAGGCGGCCAGCATGCCGCGGTCGTCGACGCCGGCGCGGATCATCATGCCGATGCGCGTCTTCGCGAGCAGCAGCCACAGGCCGACACCGATGACGATCGACGCGAGCAGCACCATCAGTCGGTAGGTCGGGAATTTCTCGACCAGCGGCAGCACCGTCGAGCCGTAGATCCAGGCCGGCGGATCGAAGGTGTAGATCTCTGCCCCCCAGGTCCAGAGCATCAGGTCGGCGAGCACGATCGACAGGCCGATGGTGACGAGCGTCTGGCGCAGGTCCTGGCCCTGCATGTGGCGGAACACGAGCAGCTGCATGACCAGGCCGAGCGTCGCCGAGGCGAGAAAGCCGGCCATCACTGCAAGCACCCACGAACCGGTGTGCTCGCCGACGAACCAGCCGACATAAGCACCGAAAAGGTAGAGCGAGCCATGCGCGAGGTTGACGTTCCTCATCAGCCCGAACACCAGCGTGAAGCCGCTCGCGACTAGGAAATAGAGCGAGGCGAGCGTGAGGCCGTTGAGCAGGGTCTTGAAGAAAAGCGGCGGATTGTCGGGAACGGCCCATCCGGCGAAGACCACGATCGGCCCGCCGAACAGCAACCACAGAGCGGCCTGCTTCTTCGTCATGCGCGCGCTCGCATTTGCTCCGTCACGCGGCCCGGCTCCAGGCGCGCTGCGAGGCGACCTCGGGCTGCTTGGCGAAGACACCGTCTTTCATCACCGCGAGGATCCGCTTCGGGTCGCGCAGGATGCCCAGGTTGGCGAGCGGGTCGCCGTCGACCAGGAGCAGGTCGGCGAGGTAGCCGTCTTTCAGCACGCCGAGTTCGTGCGGCTTCATCATGATCTGGCCGCCGTAGAGCGTGGTCGAGCGGATCGCCTCCATCGGCGTGAAGCCGAGGTACTTGACGAAGAACTCGAGGTCGCGCGAGTTCTGGCAATGCGGCGTGAAGGCGAAACCGTAGTCGCCGCCAGGCAGCACGCGGATGCCGCGCTTGTGCATCTTGGCGAGCGACTCGATGGCCGCGTCCCACTCGATCTGATAGCCCATCTTGGTGGCCATCGCGTGGGTGATACCGAAGGGCTCGGCCTCGTGCAGCATGGCGTAGAGGATGGCGATGCCGGGCGCCACGAAGACCCGGTCTTTGGCGGCCTCGAGCATGTCGAGCGCTTCTTCATCGACGAAGCTGGCGTGGTAGATCAGGTCGATGCCGTGGCGCAGCGCCTGCTTGACGCTGTCGGAGCTGCGCGCGTGAGCGATGCCGCGCTTGCCGCGGATCTTCACTTCGCGCATGGCCGCCGCGACCTCCTCGTCCATCATCCAGGTCGTCTCGGAAGGCGACTGCGGCGTGAAGTTGTCGCCCGACAGGTTGAGCTTGATCGAGTCGACGCCGTACTTGAGGAACAGACGCACCGCCTTCCGCATCTCGTCGGCGCCGCAGACGTTGACGCCGAAGCTGAACTCGGGGAACGGCAGGTGCGGCAACGTCTCGTCGCCGAGGCCGCCGAGCACGGTGATCTCCTGGCTGGCGGCGAGGTAGCGCGGGCCGGGGATCTGGCCGGCCTCGATGGCGTTGCGGATTACGACGTCGAGGCGCGGCTTGGCGCAGGCGGCACCGACGCACGAGGTGAAGCCGGCTTCGAGGTAGCGCTTGGCGACCGTGCGGCACCAGAGCACGTGCTCCTCGAGCGGCATGGTCTGGATGGCCGAGAGCGTGGCCGCGTCGTTCCACGAGAAATGGGTGTGCGCCTCGCACATGCCGGGCATCAGCGTGGCGCCGGCGCCGTCGATCACGGTCGCGTTGCCCGGGGAGATCGGCGCCGTGCTCCGCCCGACCTGGCGGATGCGGTTGCCCTGCACGAGCACACTGCCGCTGTAGGGCAGCGTGCCGGTGCCGTCGAGGATGCGAACGTTGGTGAAGACCACATCGGCCATGTCGTTCTCCTTGGGCGGTGCGGGGCGCTAGGCGGCCCAGCGGGTCGGGGCGTGGCTCAGGCCGGCGCGGGCGCTGCTGCGCACGACCGGAGCGCGGTGGAACTCGCCGTCTTTCATGACGGCGAGGATGCGGGCCTTGTCCTGCAGCACGGTGATGTCGGCGAGCGGGTCGCCGTCGACGAGCAGGATGTCGGCGAGATAGCCCTCGCGGATGTAGCCGAGCACCTTGCCCATGCGCATCATCGGGCCGCCCCAGGCGGTGGCCGAGAGCAGCGCCTCCATCGTGCTCATGCCGACGTACTTGACGAAGTACTCGAGGTCCTTGGCGTTGGTGCCGTGCGGCGTCCAGGCGAAGCCGTAATCGCCGCCGGGCAGGATGCGGATGCCGCGCTTCCTCATCGCCCGCATGCTCTCGATGGCCGCCTCGAGCTCGCGGTGGTAACCCATCTTCTTCGTGACTTCGGGCGTCAGGCCCCACGCGCTGGCATGGTGGCTGGTGTTGATGAGCCAAGCCAGACCGGGCGCCACGAAGTGCTCGGTCTTCTTCGCCTCCAGCATGTCGAGCGCTTCGGTGTCGGTGAAGCTGGCGTGGTAGATCACCTCGATGCCCTGCTTCACGCACTGCTTGATCGCCCAGGTGGAGCGGGCGTGGGCGGCGACGCGCTTGCCCCAGGCCTTGGCCTCCTGCACGCACACCGTGATCTCTTCTTCGGTGAACTGGCTCATCTCGCTCGGCATGCCGGTGATCGACTCGCCCGAGAGATTGATCTTCACGGAGTCGACGCCGTACTTGGCGAACATGCGCACGCAGCGGCGCATCGCCTCGGCGCCGCTGACGACCGCGCCGAACGCGAACTCAGCCTGCGGCAGGTGCGGCAGCGTCGAGTCGCCGAGGCCGCCGGGCACCGTGATCTCCTGGCTCGCTGCAAGGTAGCGCGGGCCGACGATGGTGCCGTCGTTGATGGCGTTCCTGATGACGACGTCGAGCCGCGGCTTGGCGGCGGCGGCGCCGACGCAACTGGTCCAGCCCATGTCGAGATAGCGCTCGGCGACCTCGGCGCACCAGAGGATGTGCTCCTCGGGCGGCATGCGCTGGATGGCGTCGAGGCTCGGCTGGTCGTTCCAGGAAAAGTGCGTGTGCGCCTCGACCATGCCGGGCATCAGGAAGGCGCCGGCACCGTCGATCACCTGCGCACCCACGACCGGCGCCGAGCGCGCGCCGTAGCCGGTCTTGACGACGCGGGAGATCTTGTTGCCCTGCACGAGCACGTCGCCGGTGAACGGCGCTTCGCCGCCGCCGTCGAAGATGCGCACGTTGGTGAAAAGAACGTCGGCCATCGTCAGCTCCTTTCGAGCGTCCTCGCGTTCGTGGACAGAAATTCGCGCAGTTCGCGCTGGCACTCCTCGGCCTTCTCGACCGGCGTCCAGTGGCCGCAGCGCGGCAGCACGACGACGCGCGTGCTGCGAGCGCCGTGCAGCCTGTCGGCCATCGAACGCACGGCCTGCGGCGGCGCGACGCCGTCTTCGTCGCCCGTGACGAGCAGCACCGGCGCCTCGATCTTCTCGACCGCCGCCGCCGTGGCCGCGGCCAGCGCTTCGCAGCTGCGCGCGTAGGCCTCGCCGTCCTGGCGCATCAGGCTCTCGCGCACGAAGGCGACGGCGAGCGGCTGGCGCTGGCGTGTCTCGGCGGAGAGCGCGGCGCCCAGCAAGGCTTCAGTGATCTCCTGCATGGCCGGCGCGCCGCCACGTGCCTTGGCGGCGCGGGCCTTCATGGCCGTGCGCGCAGCCTCGGGCGGCTCGATCAGCGGCCCGAACAGGGCGACGCTCGCCACGAGTTTCGGGTGCGCGACCGCGATGTGCTGGCAGACGATGGTGCCCATCGAGTGGCCGAGCCAGTGGGCGCGCGCGACGCCGAGGCGCTCGCACGCCGACAGGATCGCCGCGACGTAGCCGGCGATCGAGAGCTCGCCCTCGACGCGCTGCGAACGGCCGCTGCCGGGCAGGTCGATGCGGATGACCCGGTGCCGGGCCAGCGCCGGCATCAGCGGCGTCCAGGTGTTGGAGCTGCCACCGAGGCCGTGCACGCAGACCACGGCCGGGCCTTCGCCTTCTTCTTCCACCGCGACGCGGCCGACCCAGTGAAACGTCATGGCGCTACTCGACCCGGTTCTCGATTGCGCCGAGACCGTCGATCTCGATCCGCACCACGTCGCCGTGCTTCAGCCACTGCGGCGGCTTCAGGCCCATGCCGACACCGGCCGGCGTTCCGGTGGCGATGACGTCGCCCGGGTAGAGCGTGATGCCGCGCGAGCAGGTCTCGATCAGCGACGGGATATCGTGGATCAGGTCTTTCGTGGAACCGTCCTGGCGGAGCGCGCCGTTGACCCAGCCGCGCACGCGCGTGGCCTGGCCATCGAGCTCGTCGGCGCTGACGATCCACGGGCCCATCGGGCAGAAGGTATCGAAGCTCTTGCCGAGGTCCCACTGCTGGTGGCGCATCTGCACGTCGCGGGCGGTGACGTCGTTGACGATCGTGTAGCCGAAGACGTGATCCATGGCGCCCGAGCGGGCGATGTCGCGGCCGCCGCGGCCGATCACGACGGCGAGCTCCGACTCGTAGTCGATCTGCGTCGAGGCGGTGCTCGCCGGCAGGCGGATGGCGTCGTGCGGGCCGATCACGCACTCGGCGAGCTTGCCGAACACGATCGGCCAGGTGTCGCGCTCGGGCATGCTCTCGCGGAACACGCTGGTGGCCAGCTCGGCAGCATGGGCGTGGTAGTTGCGGCCGACGCAGAAGAGGCTGCGCAATGGCCTGGGCAGCGGCGCCCGCAGCGTGATCACATCGACCGGCAGGCGGGCGCCCGAAGGCTGCGGCAGGCTCTCGCCACGAGCCAGCGCCTCGATCAGCGGCAGCGCGCCGCGGGAAGCGTCGGCCACCGCGAGCGGCGTCGCTTCGCGGCCGTCGGCCGAGATCGTGCCCACGTGATCGCGACCGCCCCATTGCCAACTCGCCATCCGCATCGTTGTCGTCTCCGTCGTGTGCCTAGGTTCGTCCGGGATGGGCTCCCGCCGCCTCGACATCAGGGTTCGCCCCGATCGTGAGACTTGCGTCTCAAATCGGGATCGGGGCATCATACGTTCGGCTGTCCGAGCCACACAAGTGAGACGAACCCGTCGCGCCCCCGCACAAACCCCATGGCTCGTCTGAAACACAAGCTGTCGGAGCCGCCGGTGCCACCCGCGCGCGGCGTTCGTGCGGCCACCTTTCGCCTCCTGCTCGACACGGCGATGAAGATCATCCAGACGGGAGGCCACATCCCTTCGGTGGCCGAGGTCGCAGTGCGCTCGAAGGTGTCGCGGGCCACGGCCTATCGCTATTTCCCGAGCCGCAGCGCCCTCGTCACGGCGGTGATCGACAGCTCGCTCGGCCCGGTGCGCACGCTCGCGTCCGACAACCGCAGCGGCCGCGAACGCGTGCGCGAGCTGTTCCTGCTGACCTTTCCGCGCTTCAAGGAATTCGAGCCGCAACTGCGCGCCGCCGCACAGCTCGCGCTGGAGCAATGGGCACTCGAGCGCGCCGGCCTGCTCGAGGAAGAGCCGTTCCGGCGCGGCCACCGCGTGCGCATCCTCCAGCACGCGATCGCGCCGCTCGCGCCCTCGCTCCGGCCGGCCGTGCGGGACCGCCTGCACCGCTCGCTCTCGGTCGTCTACGGCATCGAGGCCTACGTGATCCTGAAGGACATCTGGGGCCTTCCCGACCGCGAGGTCGAACGCACCGCGCTCTGGATGGCCGACGCGCTCATCGATGCGGCGCTGCGCGAATCGGGCGTCGAGCCCGAGCCGCGCAGCACGAAACGCAGGGCCGTGAAGGCTGCCGCGGTCAAGCTCGCGCCCGTCCTCGCGCTGCGCCGGACCTGACGACGTGAGTACGCCACCGAAGCCGCCGGCCTGGTACGACGGCCAGTACGACAACCGGGCCCGCATTCCCGGCCATCCCGAGATCCTCGCGCACTGGGCTCAGGCCTCGGCGCGGGCGCTGGCGAGCCACGCCGATATCGTGGAGCGTGCCTATGGCGACGATGCCAGCGAGCGGCTCGACGTCTTCCCGGCCGCGCGGCCGGGCTCGCCGGTGCTGGTCTACGTGCACGGCGGCTACTGGCGCGCGCTCCACAAGCGCTCGCAGAGCTTCGTCGCGCCGCCCTTCGTCGATGCCGGCGCGATGGTCGTGCTGCCCGGCTACGCGCTCTGCCCGGCGGTGACGATCGAGGACATCGTGATGCAGCTCGTGCGGGCGCTGGCGTGGGTCCATCGCCATGCCGCCGAGTACGGCGGCGACGCCGCCCGCATCGTCGTCGCTGGCCACTCGGCGGGCGGCCATCTCGCGACGATGCTGCTGGCCTGCGACTGGCGCCGCGTCGATGTCGCGTTGCCGGCTGACGTCGTCAAGGCGGCGCTGTCGATCTCCGGCCTCTACGAGCTTGAGCCGCTGCGCCACGCGCCGTTCTTGGCGCCCGACCTCCGGCTCACGGCGGCCACGGCACGAAGGCTCAGCCCGGCGGCGATGGCGTCGCCGTCGGGGTCGCTGGTGACGGTCATCGGTGGCGACGAGAGCGAGGAATTCCACCGCCAGGCCGCGCTGATCGGAAAGCGATGGGGCGCCACGGTGACGGCAGCGTTGTCGATACCGGGCCGCAACCACATGAACGTTCTGAACGAGCTCGCCGAGCCGACGAGCGAGGTCCATCGTCACGGCCTGCGCCTGCTCGGCCTGCCGGCCTGAGCCGCGCGCACGACACGTCGAACGATGCGGATCTTCGATCCAGCGGCCAGCCGCGAGGCGCTGCCCTTCGATCGCCTGATCCCGGCCTTGCGGGTGATGCTCGCGAGCGGCTGCGTGGTGCCGCCGCGCCACGTGCACGCGATCGCCGTGCCGGGTGGCGAAGGCATCGTGTCGCTGATCATGCCGGCCTGGCTCGAGGGCCGCTACTACGGCGTCAAGACCATCAACATCGCGCCGGGCAACGCGGCGCGCGGCCTGCCCGGCCTGCACGCGAGCTACCTGCTTCACGACGCTGCCACCGGCGTGCCGCTGGCGCTGATCGACGGCGGCGAACTCACGGCGCGGCGCACCGCGGCGGCTTCGGCGCTCGCGGCCTCGTGGCTGGCGCCTTCATCGGCGCGGCGCCTGCTCGTCGTCGGCGCCGGTCGCGTCGCGCGCCTGCTGCCCGACGCGTACCGCGCCGTGCGGCCGATCGATCACGTGACCGTGTGGGCGCGATCGGCCGCCGCGGCCGCAGCCTTCGTCGCCGACCTCCGCGGCCGCGGCATCGCCGCCGACGCGACGACCGATCTCGACGCGGCCGTCTCCGCCGCCGACATCGTCTCGTGCGCGACGCTGGCAACCGTGCCGCTGATCCACGGCCGTGGGCTGCGCCCCGGCAGCCACCTCGACCTGATCGGCAGCTTCACGCCGGCGATGCGCGAAGCCGACGACGCCTGCTTCGCCGGCGCCGCGATCTACGTCGACACCGACGAGGCGCTGACCAAGAGCGGTGACCTGCTCGGACCGATGCAGCGCGGCGTCTTCGCCGCGGCCGACGTGCGTGGCGATCTGGCATCGCTCTCACGAGGCGAGGTGAACGGCCGCGGGAGCGACAGCGAGCGCACGGTCTTCAAGTCGGTCGGGACCGCGCTCGAGGATCTGGCCGCGGCCATCCTCGTCCACGAGAACGGCTGAGCGGCGCCGGGCCGGCCTCAACCCATCGTCATCAGGCTGGCATTGCCGCCGGCCGCGGCGGTGTTGATGCTGAGCGAGCGCTCGACGACGAGGCGCTCGATCGGGATGTCGGGGCCGCCGGAGGCCATCGCCGTGACGCCGACGATCGGCCCGGGTCGCGCCGCGACATCGGCGCAGGCCGCCAGCAGGCTCGCGGCATCGCCATGGTGGAGCACGGCGTCGAAGGCGATCGCGTCGTGGCGCCAGTCGTCGACGAGGGCGACGCGGTCGCGGGCCTCGTCGGGAAGGCGTTGCCAGAGCGCGTGCGCCGCGGCGGGCCAGAGGGCGCGGCTGCCGACGGCGAGCACGGCGGCAAGCTGCAGCAGGAGATCGTCGTCATCGCCCGACAGGCAGAGCACGGCTTCGCGCGGCACCATCGCGTAGAGGTTGGCCTCGCCCGTCGGCCCGGCCAGCGAACGCCAGCGACCGACGGGCGATAGCGCCGCGCAGCGACCGGCGTGCGCTGCCAGCGCGTCGCACCCGCCCTGCGTCGCCCAGCGCTGCAGGGCGCGCAGTGCAACGTCGGCCTCTTGCGTAGCGCCTGCGAGCCCGCGCATCGGCGGCTCGGTTTCGCTGCCGGCCGCCGCCGCGGCTGTCACGGCTGCGTCGTCGGGTCGCCGCGACAGCAACCGAAGCACATACAGCGGCCCGCCGGCCTTGGGCCCGGTGCCCG
>JAYTYH010000393.1:0-11090 GCA_043742485.1 Rhizobacter sp. | reverse complement strand
CGCGTTCGCCGATCCGCGACTTCGTCGCCGCGATCTCGGTCGGCATCGTCGACGGCACGCCGCTGCTCGACCTCGAATACACCGAAGACGCGGCCTGCGACACCGACATGAACGTCGTCATGACCGCTGCCGGCGGCTTCGTCGAGCTGCAGGGCACGGCCGAAGGCGCCACCTTCTCTCGCGCCGAGATGGACGCCTTGCTTGCGCTAGCCGGCAAGGGCATCGGCGAGCTCGTGCTCGCGCAGCGGGCCGCGCTGGCGCTGGCGCTGCCGGCGCAGTCGGTGCGGTGAAGCTCGTCCTCGCCTCGAACAATCCCGGCAAGCTGAGCGAGCTGCAGGCGCTGCTGGCGCCGCTCGGCGTCGCCCTCGTCGCGCAAGGCACGCTCGGCATCGACGAAGCCGAGGAACCGCACCTCACCTTCATCGAGAACGCCCTCGCCAAGGCCCGCCATGCCGCGGCCGCCGCGGGCTGCGCCGCCATCGCCGATGACTCCGGCCTCTGCGTCGACGCGCTCGGCGGCGAGCCGGGCGTGATCTCGGCGCACTTCGCAGCCATCACAACCGACGTCGGCGACGACCGCGAGGGCCATCGTCGCCGACAGGACGGCGCCAACATCGCCTTGCTGCTCGAACGCATGAACGGGCGCGCCGACCGACGCGCGCGCTTCGTCTCGACGCTGGTCGCCGTGCGCAGCGACGCCGATCCGGAGCCGCTGGTTGCCGTCGGCCGCTGGGACGGCGAGTTGCTCGAGTCGCCGCGCGGCGTGGGCGGCTTCGGCTACGACCCGCTGCTCTACATCGCCGCGCTCGGCAAGACCGTCGCCGAGCTCGACGTCGCAGCCAAGAACGCCGTCAGCCACCGGGCCCTGGCCGCAGCGCGGATGCGCGAGCTGATGCGCGACGCCTGGCGCCTGGCCTGAGGCCAACGGTGGCGACCGTTCCGATCGTGGCGGCGGCGGCCGGGCCGACGTCGCCCACGTCGCCGATCGGCAGCGCCGACGAGCGGCTGGCGCGCTTCATGCGGCCGGGCGTGTCGACCGTGGCCGCGTTGCCGCCGCTCTCGCTCTACGTCCACATCCCGTGGTGCCTGAAGAAGTGCCCATACTGCGACTTCAATTCGCATGCGATGGGCGAGACGGGCGGCACCGGTTCGGGCCCGCCGGAGAGCCGCTACGTCGACGCCCTCGTCGCCGATCTCGAAGCGGCACTGCCCTTCGTGTGGGGCCGCCGCGTTCACACCGTCTTCATCGGCGGCGGCACGCCGAGCCTGTTTGCACCGGCCTCGATCGAGCGCCTGGTCGCCGCCATTCGCGCCCGCCTGCCGCTCGAACCGGGCTGCGAGATCACGATGGAGGCCAACCCCGGCACCTTCGAGCGCGACCGTTTTCGCGCCTTCGCCGCTGCCGGCGTCACGCGCCTGTCGATCGGCGTGCAGAGCTTCGACGACGCTGCGCTGGCTGCGCTCGGCCGCGTTCACGACGCTGGCCAGGCGCGTGCCGCCATCGACGAGGCGCGCCAGGCCTTCGCCACCTTCAACATCGACCTCATGTACGCCCTGCCCGGGCAGACACTGGCGCAGTGCGAAGCCGATCTCGATGCCGCGCTGGCCTGCGAGCCGCCGCATCTGTCGATCTATCACCTGACGATCGAGCCGAACACGTTCTTCGCGAAGCACCCGCCGCGGCTGCCCGACGATGATCTCGCCGCCGACATGCTCGACCGCGTCGTCGCCCGAGCCGAAGCGGCCGGCCTCGCCCGCTACGAAGTGTCGGCGTTCGCGCGGCCGGGCCAGCGGGCGCGCCACAACCTCAACTACTGGGAGTTCGGCGACTACCTCGGCATCGGCGCCGGCGCCCACGGCAAGATCAGCTTCCCGCACCGTGTCGTGCGGCAGGTGCGGCTGCGCGATCCGGCCGCGTACATGAGCGGTGCCGAGATGGGCGCCGCGGTGGCGCAGGAGGCCGAGGTGGCGCGCGCCGACCTCGCCTTCGAGTTCATGCTCAACGCGCTGCGTCTGAAAGACGGCTTCGAGCTGGCGCGGTTCAGCGAACGCACCGGCTTGCCGCTGTCGATGCTGGCCGCACCTCTGGCCGAGGCCGAGCGCCGAGGTCTGATCGTTCGCGACCTCTCGCACGTGAAACCGAGCGCGCTCGGTTTCGACTTCCTCAACGACCTGCAGCAGTTGTTCCTGCCGACCGGGTCGCGGCCTTGAGGCCGGTGCATCGCCGTGCCTGCAGAAGCGCGCATCTGCCTGTGTCCATTGGCGCTTTTCAGCCGTTTGACGTCGCCGCGCCGCTGCTAGACTGATCAAGCTGTTGCCGCTTCTCTTGCCCGCTTCGTGCGACCCGAGCCCGCCATTTCCACCGCCAAGCCGCCCGTCACGCCGCCTGCTCTGAGCCTGCACAGCGCCCTGCAGTTGCTGCAGCAATCGGGCCACGCGTTGCCGCTGCGCGAGAGCGCCGCCGACGCTGTCTGGCTGCAGGCGGTGATCGACGGCCTCTGTGAAATTTCCAGCCGCGACCCGTTGACGGGCCTGGCCAACCGGCGCCAGTTCGAGCTGGCGTTGGCCAGCGAGATCGACCGGGTCGCCCGCGCCGGCGAGCCGGCGTTGGTGCTGATGATCGACATCGACAACTTCAAGCGCGTCAACGACGCCCACGGCCACCAGGCCGGCGACGTCGTCCTCAAGGCCGTCGCCCACGCCCTGGCCGAATGCATCCGGCCGATGGACATGGTGGCGCGCTTCGGCGGCGAGGAGTTCGCCATGATCCTTCCGAACTGCGCGCCGTTGTTCGCGCAGTCCGTGGCCGAGCGCATTCGCACGCATGTGAGCGACACGGCGATCGCAATCGGCGCCGGCGACGAGATCTCGGTCACCGTCTCGATCGGCGGTGCGTTCGCGCCGCAATGGGTGCGCTCGTCGGCGCTGCTGTGGGTCGAGCGCGCCGACCAGCAGCTCTACCGCGCCAAGTCCGAGGGCCGCAACGTCGCCTGCCTCGAGCAGCCGACCATCTCGCTGGTGAGCGCCGAGGAAAAGGGCTTGCTGTTCGGCACCTCGCAATTCCAGGAGTTCCTGTGAAGAGCGGCGCAGCGCAATGAGCATCCTCGCGGTCACGAGCGGCAAGGGCGGCGTCGGCAAGACCTTTCTGTCTGCCAACCTGGCGGCGGCGCTGTCAGCGCGTGGCGAGCGCGTGCTGGTGCTCGACGCCGACCTCGGCCTAGCCAATCTCGATGTCGTTCTCAACCTGCAGCCGAAGATCACCCTGCACGACGTCTTCACCGGCAAGTCGAGCCTCGACGAAGCCATATTGCCGGCCCCCGGCGGCTTCTCGGTGCTGCTCGCGGGCTCGGGCCTGGTCGAGTATTCGCGGCTCACGCCGCAGGTGCGCGAGCAGCTGCAGGACATCATCGTCAAGGTGGCGCCGCGTTTCGATCGCATCCTGCTCGACACCGGCGCCGGCATCTCCGATGTCGTGCTGCACGCCATCTCGATGGCCGACGACGTGCTGGTGATCGCCACGCCCGAGCCGACCTCGATGACCGACGCGTACGCCACCATCAAGGTGCTGGCCTTGCATCACCGCCGGCGCGCCATCCGCTTCGTCGTCAACCAAGTCAGCGCCGCCGGCGAGGGCCGCACCATCCGCAACCAGCTTCAGCTCGTGATCGACCGCTTCGTGGCGCCGCACATCGAGTCGGCCTCGGAAGCGATCCATCTCAACCTGCTCGGCGAGATTCCGAGCGATCCGAGCGTGCGCGAGGCGGTGCAGAAACGCCATTTGCTGCTGGAGGCGGTGCCGGGCGCACCGGCGTCGCGGGCCGTCGGCGCGATTGCCGACCGCCTCATGGCCGGCGTTGGCGCCGGCGTCGGCAAACCTATCGCCGGCTGAACGATCCCGGCGGCAGGCCGGGCACCGCGACCGTGGCAGCCAGGAGCACCACGAGCGCGCCGTGACCACCGTCGGAGGCACGTGCCTGGGCGAAGGCGATGACCTCGTTTCGCTGCACCAGCCAGCTGCGCACCTTGGCCTTGAGCACCGGTTCGCGACCGGGCGAGCCGTTGCCCTTGCCGTGGATCACGCGCACGCAGCGCAGACCGCGGCGCGAGGCGTCGCGCAGGAACTCGCCGAGGTGCTCGCGTGCCTCGTCGCGGCGCAAGCCGTGCAGATCGAGCTCGCCCTGCTGAACCCAGACGCCGCGGCGCAGCTTGCGAACGACATCCATGCCGATGCCGCGGCGGCGAAAGGAGAGCGCGTCGTCGGTTTCGAGCAGCGACTCGACGTCGAACTCGTCGGAGATCGACTCGACCAGCGCCGCCGCTTCGTCGCGCTGGCGCTGCCGTGCAACGGCCGGCGGTCGTGGCCGCGGCAACTCCGGAACGGCCACCTTGCGCAGCGGCACGACGCAGCCGACCGAGCTCGAGAACAGCTCGCGCTCGCGCTTGTCGGCAACCTCGCGCTCGCGCTGCTTCTCGGCCGCGGCTTCGGCAGCGTGGCGTTGCGCGACCAGCATGGCGCGAAATGCAGTCAGGTCGGCGAGCGTGTTCGCCTTGCCGCCGCCGCTCACAGCAGGCCCCGCTCGGCGAAGGAGACGACGGCGCCGTGGCCGACGACGAGATGGTCGAGCACGCGCACGTCGACCAGCGCAAGCGCGCTCTTCAGCGTCTGCGTCAGGAACTCGTCGGCACGCGAAGGCTCGGCTGCGCCCGAGGGGTGGTTGTGGGCCAGGATCACGGCCGCCGCACCGAGCTCGAGGGCGCGTTTGACGACTTCACGCGGGTAGACGCTGGTTTGCGTCAGGGTGCCGCGAAACATCTCTTCGAGCCGGATGAGGCGACTCTGGGCGTCGAGAAAGAGCACGGCGAAGATCTCGTGGTCACGACCGGCCAAGTGCAAGCTGGCGTATTCCTTGACCCGCGCCGGCGAGTCGAACACCGGCCTTGTCGCCAGCTCGCTCGCGATCGAGCGCCGTGCCAGCTCGAGCACGGCGGCCATTTCGGCGCGCTTTGCCGGACCGATGCCCTTGACGCGTTCGAGCTGCTCGGGCTCGGCCCGCAGCAACCCGCCGAGCCCGCCGAAGGTCGACAGCAGGCTCTCCGCCAGTTGCAGGACACTGAGGCCGGGCAGGCCGGTGCGCAGCAGCAGCGCGATGAGCTCGGCGTCGGCGAGCGCACCGGGACCGAGCGCGAGCAGTTTTTCTCGTGGCCGCGCCGAAGCGGGAATGTCCTTGAGCATGGCGGGTCAGATAGTTGGGGCACGGCGGGGCGGCTCGTAAAATGCACTCCAGTCTATTCCTCGAAAGACAGCGCTTGAATCGCGTCCAGCCCGGTTCGTTCCTGACCTTGCACTACCGCCTGAGCGGCGGCGGCGCGGCCATCGTCGACACCTTCGGAGTGCAACCGGCGACGTTGTCGCTCGGCACCGGCGAGCTGGCACCGGCGGTGGAGGCACGCCTGATCGGCATGGCCGAAGGCAGTGAGCAGAGCTTCGCGCTCGCCGCCGGCGAGGCCTTCGGCGAACGCGACGCCGCCCTCGTGCAGCGCGTCCAGCGCAGCCTGCTCGACGCCCACGGCGACGCCGATCGCGACTACGAGGTCGGCGATGTCGTCCGCTTCCCGACGCCCGACGGCCAAGCCACTTTCGCCGGCGTCGTGCAGGAGGTCGGTGCCGACGAACTGGTGTTCGACTTCAACCATCCGCTGGCCGGCCGGCCGGTGACCTTCGACGTCAAGCTGGTGGCGATCCTTTGAGCACGGTCGAAGAAGTCATCCTCGCCGAGCCGCGCGGCTTTTGCGCCGGAGTCGACCGCGCCATCGAGATCGTCGAGCGGGCGCTCGAGAAGTTCGGCGCGCCGATCTACGTGCGCCACGAGATCGTCCACAACACCTACGTCGTCGACGACCTGAAGCGAAAGGGCGCGATCTTCATCGAGGAACTCGGCGACGTGCCGCCCGGCGCCACGCTCGTCTTCAGCGCCCACGGCGTTTCGCAGGCGGTGCGCCACGAGGCTGCGGCGCGCGGCTTCTCGGTCTTCGACGCCACCTGCCCGCTCGTCACCAAGGTGCACGTCGAGGTCGCCAAGCTGGCCAAGCAGGGCTACGAGTTCATCATGATCGGCCACAAGGGCCATCCCGAAGTCGAAGGCACGGTGGGCCAGCTCGAGCGCGGCATCCACCTGGTCGAAGACGTCGACGACGTCGACCTCGTGCAGGTGGCCGACGGCCAGCTGCTCGCCGTCGTCACGCAGACGACGCTGTCGGTCGACGACGCCGCTGCGATCCTCGCCGCCGTGAAACGCCGCTTCCCGAACGTGCGCGAGCCCAAGCAGCAGGACATCTGCTACGCGACGCAGAACCGGCAGGACGCCGTCAAGGTGCTGGCGCCGGGCGTCGACGTGCTCGTCGTCGTCGGCAGCCCGAGCAGCTCGAACAGCAACCGCCTGCGCGAGCTCGCCGAGCGCCTCGGTGCCGACGCCTACATGGTCGACGCCGCCGCCGACCTGCGGCCCGAGTGGTTCGTGAACAAGCACCGCGTCGGCCTCACTGCAGGTGCCTCGGCACCGGAGATCCTGGTCCAGCAGGTCGTCGAGCGGCTGCGCGCGCTCGGTGCGGTCTCGGTGCGAAGCCTGCCTGGTGCCGTCGAGACGGTGCACTTTCCGCTGCCGCTCGGCCTGGGCGACAAGTCGATGGGCCGGCGCGAGAGCTGAGTCGCGCTTACCTGCCGGTTGCGCTCAGCGCGGCGGCCGGGGATGGAAGCGGATGGCTTGCGCGGCCGGCGGCGCCGCCTTCGCGGTGCCCTTGTCGCAACCGTCGCAGCCGCAGCCCGACGCTGCCTGGGCATGCTTGCGCAGCACCGCGGCCAGCGGTTCCGGCAGGCGACGAGCGAGCAGGCGGATGGCGATCTGCCGCCGCGCCGCCGACGGCATCAGCTTCCAGGCGACGTAGACCGTGCAGGCGGTGACGATGAAGGCGACCACGATCGATTGAAGATGCATCTCACCCTCCGAGCGCGAGCGTGACGCGGTAGGTGATGAAGGCGGCAATGTAGGCCAGCGCGAACAGGTACGCGGCCATGATCAGCGGGTAGCGCCAGGAGTTGGTCTCGCGCTTGACGACCACCAGCGTCGAGATGCACTGTGGCGCGAACACGTACCAGGCGAGCAGCGAGAACGCGGTGGCGAGCGACCAGCCGTGGGCGATCACCGGTGACAGCGCTTCGGCCACGGAATTGCCGGCGGCCGACATCGAATAGACGGTGCCGAGCGCGCCTACCGCGACCTCGCGCGCCGCCAGGCCCGGCACCAATGCGATCGAGATCTGCCAGTTGAAGCCGATCGGCGCGAAGACGTGCTGCAGGCCTTGGCCGAGCATGCCGGCGATGCTGTACTTGATCGCCGGGCCTTGGGTGGCGAGGTCGATGCCGGGCGGCGGCGACGGGAAGCTCGAGAGGAACCAGAGCACGACCATCAACGCGAAGACGATGCCGCCGACGCGCCTGACGAAGATCGCACCGCGCTCCCACAGGCCCAGACCGAGGTTGCGCAGGCTCGGCATCCGGTACGGCGGCAGTTCGAGCATCAGCGGCTGGTAGCGGCGCTTGATCCAGACGCGCTTGAAGACCCAGGCCACCGCCATCGCCGAGACGACGCCGGCGACGTAGAGCACGAACAGGGTGAGGCCGCGCAGGTTGAAGAAGCCGACGCTGCGGTCGGGCACGAAGGCGCCGATCAGGAGCGCGTAGACGGGCAGCCGTGCCGAGCAGGTCATGAGCGGCGCCACCATGATGGTCGCGAGCCGGTCTTTCCAGTTGGCGATGGTGCGCGTGGCCATGATCCCGGGAATGGCGCAGGCGAAGCTCGACAGCAGCGGGATGAAGGCACGGCCCGACAGGCCCACCTTGCCCATCAGGTTGTCGAGCAGGAAGGCGGCGCGCGGCAGGTAGCCCGAGTCTTCGAGCAGGAGGATGAAGAAGAACAGGATCAGGATCTGCGGCAGGAAGACGATGACGCTGCCGGCGCCGGCGATGACGCCGTCGACGAGCAGGCTGCGCAGCGGCCCGTCGGCCATGTGCGTCGACACGAACTCGCCGACGCCGGCCATCGCCGCCTTGACCACGTCCATCGGCCAGTTGGCCCACGAGAACACGGCCTGGAACATCAGGAAGAGCACGGCGGCAAGCAGCACCAAGCCCCAGATCGGGTGCATGACGACGGCATCGATGCGGTGATGGAAGCGCTTGATGTTGGCGGCGCCAGGCGCCGCGATGGCGATGATCCGGCGCACTTCCTTCTGCAGCTCGGCCGACGAGACGGCCTCGCGCGCCGGCCGTGGCGGCGGGACGGCCGCGGTACTGGCTTCCTGGCCGAGAGCGCCGAGCTGTTCCTGCAGCGTCGCGAGCAGGCCGGCGTGGCCATCGGTGCGCACGGCGACGGTCTCCACCACCGGGCATCCGAGCTCCGTCGACAGCTTGGCGACGTCGATCACCAAGCCTTCGGCGCGGGCGACGTCGGACATGTTGAGGGCGACGATGAGCGGCCGGCCGAGCTGCACGAGCTCCAGCACGAGGCGCAGGTTCATGCGCAGGTTGGTCGCGTCGACGACGGCGATGATCGCGTCGGGCGCGGCCTCGCCGTGGCGACGGCCCTCGATCACCTCGAGCGTGATCTGCTCGTCGGGCGACGCCGGGGTGAGGCTGTAGGCGCCGGGCAGATCGATCACCGAGACGGTACGGCCGTTCTTCAGCTTCGTGAGGCCGACCTTGCGCTCGACCGTGACGCCGGCGTAGTTGGCGACCTTCTGGCGGGCGCCGGTCAGCAGGTTGAAGAGCGCCGTCTTGCCGCAGTTCGGATTGCCGACCAGGGCGACGTGCCAGAGCGGCGTCTGGTGGGCGGCGTTCAGTGCGTGGCTCACGATCCGCGCGCGTTCCCTACGGTCTCCGCAACGACCACATCGGGCACGACCTCGATGCATTGCGCTTCGAGCAGGCGCAAGGCGAACATCGTCTCCCCGATGACGACGGCCAGCGGTTCGCGGCCACCGGGGCCACGGCGCAGCAGCTGCAGTGGTTCGCCCGGCAGGAAGCCGAGTTCGCCGAGGCGCCGCAGGGCGACGGCGTCGATCTCCGACGAGGCGGAAACGACACGCTGCACCGTGGCATGGCCGCCGTCGGGGAGCTGACTCAGGAACATGTCTGGAGCCTGTGCAGGAGGCACCGCAAGTGTTTGCTAATGGGAACCATTATCAATCATAGTCGCCGCAGCCCGAACTCCGGAACCCTTCCCGGCCATGAAAGCGACCCGCGGGCCTCGCTCCCTACAATCCCGCTTCCCTGGCGACCTCGACGCCGCCGCGGTTCGTCGGCGGCCCGGCCCACATGCTCGACATCACGCTATTGCGCAAGGACCTGGCGCAGGTCATCGCCCGCCTCGAGACGCGGGAGTCGCCGCAGCCCTTTCTCGACGTCGCCCGCTTCACCGCGCTCGAAAGCGAGCGCAAAAGCTTGCAGACGCGCACCGAGGAGCTGCAGGCGCGGCGCAACCTGATCTCGCGCGAGATCGGCAAGCTGAAGGGGCAGGGCGGCGACGCTTCGGCGGCGATGGCCGAAGTGGCCGGCGTTGCCGACGAACTGGCGAGCTCGGCGGTTCGACTCGACGCCCTCCAGGCCGAGTTGCACGAGCTGCTGATGGCGCTGCCCAACCTGCCCGACGCCAGCGTGCCGGTCGGTGCCGACGCGAACGCCAACGTCGAAGTCCGCCGCTGGGGCACGCCGCGCGAGTTCGGCTTCACCGCGCGCGATCACGTCGACGTCGGCGCGCCGCTCGGCCTCGACTTCGCGACCGGCATCAAGCTGTCGGGCTCACGCTTCTCGTTCCTGCGCGGCCCGGTGGCGCGGCTGCATCGGGCGCTGGCCCAGCTCATGCTCGACGTGCAGACCGAGGAGCACGGCTACACCGAGTGCTACACGCCCTACATCGTCAACCGCGACGTGCTCGAAGGCACCGGCCAGCTGCCCAAGTTCAAGGACGACATGTTCTGGGTCTTTCGCGGCGGCAGCGGCGCCTCCGAAGGCGAGAGCGACGAAGGCCACGCCGGTCAGGAACAGTACCTGATCTCGACCTCGGAGATCTCGCTCACCAACAGCGTGCGCGGCGAGGTGCTCGCCGAGTCGGCGCTGCCCATCAAGCTGACTGCGCACACGCCGTGCTTTCGCTCCGAGGCCGGCAGCGCCGGCCGCGACACGCGCGGCATGATTCGCCAGCACCAGTTCGACAAGGTCGAGATGGTGCAGATCACGCATCCGCAGCAGAGCGCTGCCGCGCACGAGGAAATGGTCGGCCATGCCGAGGCCATCCTGCAAAAGCTCGAGCTGCCGTATCGCGTCGTGCTGCTGTCGAGCGGCGACATGGGCTTCGGCGCCGTCAAGACCTACGACCTCGAGGTCTGGGTGCCGGCGCAGAACACCTACCGCGAGATCAGCTCGGTCTCCAACTGCGACGCGTTCCAGGCCCGGCGCATGCAGGCCCGCTTCAAGAACGGGCAGGGCAGGAACGAGTTCGTGCACACGCTCAACGGCTCCGGCCTGGCCGTGGGCCGTGCCTTGGTGGCGGTACTCGAGAACTTCCAGAACGCCGATGGCTCGGTCGGCATTCCGAAGGCGCTGCAGCCGTATCTCGGCGGCCTGACGGAGCTGCGCGCGTGACACTGGCTGAGGTCGATTCGACCGTCGCGCCGGGCGCCGCCGACAAGGCCACGGCGCTGCTGTCGGCCCGCGACGAAGCCCGCTGCCTGCCGACCTTCACCGGTGCCGACCCAAGCTTCTCGCTCGCCGACGCCTATGCGGTCGCCGACGAGATCCGGTGCCGTCGCATCGCTGCCGGCGACACGCCGCGCGGTTACAAGATCGGCTTCACCAACCGCGGCATCTGGGACCGCTACGGCGTCCACGCGCCGATCTGGGGGCCGATCTGGAACTCGACGCTCGAGTTCGCGGGCTCGAACGGCGAAGCGAGCGTGTCGCTGGCGCCCTTCGTGCAGCCGCGCCTCGAGCCGGAGATCATGTTCTCGTTCGCGACGCCGCCGGCGCCCGGCATGAA